>JBELDQ010000009.1:0-23218 GCA_042094215.1 Polaribacter sp.
TTTTTTTATAGCTCACAAAGCTGAAGTCATACTTGTTTTTATCGTCTGCCTTAAAATCTTCTTTATCCACCTGAATCCAGTCTACTGTATTAATTTCAGGAAAATAAACATCTGCTTCAAAAGCATGATGTACCTGGGTAATATCTAACTGATCTACAAGATCGGAAGTCATTGCTTGTTGGTAGATTTGCGCACCACCAATAATAAAAATTTGAGGATCCTCTTGTGCCACTGCGATGGCTTTTTCAATGCTATCAACAACGATACACCCTGCTGCTTTATAGTCTTTGTTTCTCGTAATAATAACAGTTGTTCTATTCGGCAAGGGTTTCCCTATAGATTCATAGGTTTTTCTCCCCATCAAAATATGATGCCCTGAAGTCACTTTTTTAAAACGCTTTAAATCTGCAGGCAAATGCCAAATTAAATCGTTGTCTTTCCCTAAAGCATTGTTCGTTGCTATTGCTGCAATAATTGTAATTGTACTACTCATTAAACGGCTACTTTTCCTTTAATATGTGGATGCGGGTTGTAATCGAACAACTCAAAATCTTCAAATGTAAAATCGAATATCGATTGTACGTTTGGGTTCAGTTTCATGGTAGGCAATGCTCTTGGCTCTCTAGACAATTGCAACGCCAGTTGCTCTTGGTGGTTGTTATAGATATGTGCATCTCCAAAGGTGTGTATAAACTCTCCTGCTTCATAACCACAGACTTGAGCTATCATCATTGTAAACAACGCATAAGACGCAATGTTAAACGGAACTCCTAAAAATATATCTGCACTGCGCTGGTATAATTGACAAGACAGCTTACCATCTGCTACATAGAACTGAAAAAAGGCATGACATGGCGGTAGTGCTGCTTTTCCGTTGGCTACATTCTCAGAAAAAGACACCGATGTATCAGGCAATACACTTGGGTTCCAAGCAGAAACGAGCATCCTTCTGCTATTCGGATTGCTCTTTAACGAGGTAATTACATCTTGTAACTGATCAATTTCATCACTATTCCAATTGCGCCATTGGTGACCATATACCGGTCCTAAATCTCCATGTTCATCTGCCCAGTCGTTCCAGATTTTAACACCATTTTCTTGCAAGTACTTAATATTTGTATCGCCATTTATAAACCATAACAACTCATAAATAATAGATTTGAGATGCAATTTTTTGGTGGTTACCATGGGAAAACCTTTGCTTAAATCAAAACGCATTTGATGTCCAAAAACACTTTTTGTACCCGTACCGGTGCGATCTCCTTTTTCATTTCCGTTTTCTAAAACGTGCTTGACTAAATCTAAATATTGCTTCATGTAAACCTAAATTTCTGGTGAACTAAAATAAAAAAAGCTCCAGTCATAAAAGACTGAAGCTCGTATTAATATCATAAAGTTATCAAGAAGCGTTGATAACTCTTTATCCAATAATCATTCCTGCAATGGTAGCAGACATTAACGAGGCTATGGTACCTCCAATCAATGCTTTCATTCCAAATTCAGACAATGTTTTACGTTGCCCTGGTGCTAAAGAACCGATGCCACCAATTTGAATTCCAATAGAGGCAAAATTAGCGAAACCACATAACATATATGTAGCCATAATAATAGACTTGTTGTAATTTAGATGTACTGCATTGGCAACATTCTTTAATTCGGCCAATTGGATATATCCAATAAACTCACTTGCAGCCAATTTAATCCCTAACAACTGTCCCATCATGGCCATATCTTCAGTAGCAACACCAATTAACCACATGAGCGGTGCAAAGGCATATCCTAAAATAAATTCTAGTGACAGACTAGTGTAAGACGTATTTGCGTCCATCCAAACATTGAGTGTCGTGATATCACCAACCCAACCTAAAATACCATTAATCATGGCTATAAATGCGACAAAAACCAACAACATAGCACCTACATTTACTGCCAATCGCAAACCTTCAGTGGTTCCATTGGCAATGGCATCTAATACGTTTGAACCAATTTTCTCAGATGACACCTCTACATCAGTACTCACCTCTTCTACCTGGGGAAATAATATTTTCGAAACCACAATGGCTCCTGGCGCCGCCATCACAGATGCGGCTAATAAATGCTTTGCAAACTGCAATCTCAATTCTGGGTCATTGCCTCCTAAGAAACCAATATACGCAGCCAAAACAGCACCGGCAACAGTTGCCATACCACCAATCATTACAAGGAGCATTTCAGACTTATTCATTTTTTCTAAATACGCCTTAATCAACAAAGGTGCCTCTGTTTGCCCTAAGAAAATATTCCCTGCAACAGACAAACTTTCTGCGCCAGAAATTTTCAATAGTTTTGACAATAACATCGCGAGTAATTTCACTACTTTTTGAATCAAGCCTAAATAGAATAGTAATGATGTGAGTGCAGAGAAAAAGATGATGGTGGGCAATACTTGAAATGCAAAAATAAATCCAAATTTATCCATATCAACTACCAAGCCCTCAAATAAGAACTTACTTCCTGCTCGTGTAAAATCTAAAACACTTACAAACAACCCTCCTATCCATTCAAAAATACGCTGAACAAAAGGAACTTTTAATACCCCTACTGCAATTAAGAGTTGGGCACCAATACCAATTCCAACTGTTTTCCAATCAATACCTTTCTTATTACTTGAAAATAAAAAAGCAATGACAATTAAAGAACACATTCCTAACAGTCCTCTCCATAAGTTCGTCATAGAAAAACCTTGGCTCGGAACAATCACTGATGCACTGGCCTCTGCAACATCACTCTTTGGTTGTTCTGCTACTTTTTTGATTACCGTAGTTTCATTTTTAATTGTGTCTTGAACGACCCATGCGGTTGGCTCATAAGAAACAGCTGCGATTGGTGTTAATGCAGCGAAATTAAAACTCTTTTCTATGGTTTCTGCGTTTGCAAAAAACGCAACAAAGCACAGCATGAGTACTAGAATTTTTTTCATTTTAAAAGGATATTAATTTTTAAGAGCGCTTACTAATCTCGTCTCTAATTTTTGCTGCTAGTTCATAGTTCTCATTGGCTACCGCAGCATCTAAATCTTGGTATAATTCTTTAAGAGTTTTATCTTGTGATAATTCACTACTCGTGTCAGAGATCAATTCGGCGACAAATTCATCAGATTCAAATTCAGAATCTTCTACCGTCATGTCATCTTCTAATTTCAAATAGATACCTGCTTTGTCTAAAATACTTTCGTAGGTATAAATGGGTGCATTAAAGCGAACAGCTAAGGCAATGGCATCTGAGGTTCTTGCATCGATCAACTCTTCTTTCCCGTCCTTTTCTGAGATCAAACTTGAAAAGAAAACTCCATCAACCAATTTATGAATGATCACCTGCTTAATGTTAATGGCATATCTATCTGCAAATGTTCGAAACAAATCGTGCGTTAAAGGACGTGGTGGTCTAATTTCTTTTTCTAGTGCAATGGCAATTGACTGCGCTTCAAAAGCTCCTATAATTATGGGTAAGGTTCTTTTTCCTTCGATTTCACTCAATACCAAAGCATATGCTCCACTTTGTGTTTGGCTGTAGGAAATTCCTTTAATTGTTAATTTTATCAAACTCATTATCTCTCAATAATCATAAAAAACAAGGGCTGTCTATCTTGGTGAATACCTATTTCATAGACAGCCCTTTTGTGGGCACAATTTACTAAAAAATATGAGTTGAATTGAAATTTCTATTAAAAAAGAAAATCAAACCGCCTCAAGCTTAGCAAATAGCGTATGTAAGCTTGATTTAAACAACTAAGATTGTTTAAACGCTTTTAATTTTTCAATCAATTTTGGGACTACTTCAAAAGCATCTCCGACGATTCCGTAGTCTGCTGCTTTAAAAAATGGCGCTTCTGCGTCTGTGTTGATTACTACCTTTACTTTAGAGGCATTAATCCCTGCTAAATGCTGAATCGCTCCAGAAATTCCAATAGCAATATACAAATTAGAGGCAACAGGCTTTCCTGTTTGTCCAACATGTTCTCCATGAGGTCTCCATCCTAAATCAGAAACTGGTTTCGAACAAGCGGTTGCTGCTCCTAAAACATCGGCTAACTCTTCAATCATTCCCCAGTTCTCTGGACCTTTCATTCCACGTCCTGCAGAAACAACTGTATCTGCATCTGCAATGGTAATTGTTCCTGATGCTTTTTCTACACTTACAGAGGCAACACCTAAATCTGATTCAACAACTGTTGCATCAAAACTTTCTAACGTTCCTGCAACTGGATTTTCATGAACTCCAAATGAATTTTTAGCAACACCAATAATCTTTACAGGAGTTGTAATTTCTGTATTGTTAAACGCTTTACTAGAAAACGCTTTTCTTTTTACCGTAAACGGACTCACTGAACTAGGTGTTTCAACAACATTAGAAGCATATCCTGCCTCTAAATTAACTGCTACTAATGGCGCTAGATACATGCTGTCAACACCCGAATCTAAAACAACCACAGTTGCCGATTCTTTTGATGCCACTTGAGACACTACTGCCGCATAACCTTTGGCATTGAATGTTGATAAATTCGTGTTTGAAACAGCAATTACTTTTTCTGCTCCATACGTATGTAATTCTGATGCATCTGCTGCATTAATAGCAACAGCAACGCATGTTGAACCTAATTTTTCCGCTACTTTCTTTCCGTATGAAACGACTTCGAAAGCAGATTTTTTAAATTTTCCTTCCGATGAATCGGCAAAAACTAAAACTGACATATTGTATTTTTTTTAGATTTTTAACACGTGACTTTTTGGTGCTTGTGCTAAAAAGTTGAATTATATTTTTTGAGATGTTTATGGCTATAAACAGGCAATCGTTTTAAATTACTTTGGCTTCATTATGCAACAAGTCAATCAACTCATCTACATTGTCTGCATCAATTAATTTCACCGCTCCTTTTGGAGCTGGCTTTTCAAAAGAAGAAGATGATGTACTCACCACTGCATCTACTGCTGCAACCACTTGTAACGGTTTTTTTCTGGCCATCATAATTCCTCGCATATTTGGAATTCTCAAGTCTTTCTCTTCTACAATACCTTTCTGACCGGCAATTACTAAAGGCAACTGAGTGGCTACTTTTTCCTGACCTCCATCAATTTCTCTACTCGCAGTAACAGAAGTTCCATCAACTTCAATCTCAATACAACCATTCACAAAATTGAAATCTAAAATTCCTGCTAACATCCCTGGAACCATACCTCCATTATAATCACTAGACTCTCTTCCGGTTAACACCAAGTCATACCCTCCATTCTTTACAACGTCTGCTAATTGCTTTGCTACAAAAAATCCGTCAGACGCTTCTGCATCTACTCGAATAGCGTTATCTGCTCCAATAGCCAAGGCCTTTCTTAATGTTGGCTCTGTAGAGGCATTCCCTACATTAACAACGGTTACAGAAGCTCCTTGTTTTTCTTTGAACCACATGGCACGAGTAAGACTAAACTCATCATAAGGATTGATTACAAACTGTACGCCACTAGCATCAAATTTCGTATCATTCTCTGTGAAATTTATCTTGGAAGTGGTATCTGGTACATGACTGATACAAACTAATATTTTCATATAACTATATTTTGGTAAATTTGAATTGTTTTATGGGACGAATTTAAGCATTTTTTTTCAATTTACTATGCGTGCATAGTATTTTTTTTTAAAAAAGAAGAGCAATACAAGGAATGACATTCGGCATGAAAGTTCAAATACACATACAGTAACAACAGAGGCAACCTTTCAAAAGTTAAAGAACAATTTCAGATTCACAAAAAATCAACACACACTTACTATTTATATCCTTTTCAAATACAAGTGAACAACATCTTTATCATGAAACATAGGGAGCATGTAGCAAGCAATCATGCAATACTGGAAGCCAAACTCACCTTTTTATTTTATGGAAACAAGAGTCTAATCTATATTTTAAGTTAAGAAGTAGAAATACTGATTACTTTCTTTAAATTTTTTCTTATTTTCGCAGTTCATTTAAAGATGAATTTATAGTATGAAGACAGTTCAATTTAGAGAAGCTATATGTGAAGCCATGAGCGAAGAAATGCGCAGAGATGAAAGCATTTATTTAATTGGTGAAGAAGTAGCTGAATATAATGGTGCGTATAAAGCATCAAAAGGAATGTTAGATGAGTTTGGCGAAAAGAGAGTAATTGATGCTCCAATTGCTGAACTAGGTTTTGCAGGTATTGCGATTGGTTCTGCCATGAACGGGAATAGACCTATTGTAGAATATATGACCTTCAACTTTTCGTTGGTTGGTATCGATCAAATTATAAATAACGCTGCAAAAATTAGACAGATGTCTGGCGGACAATTTAATTGTCCTATTGTTTTTAGAGGACCAACTGCTTCTGCAGGTCAATTGGGAGCTACACACTCACAAGCCTTTGAAAATTGGTTTGCAAACACACCCGGGCTAAAAGTAATTGTTCCCTCTAATCCATATGATGCAAAAGGACTATTAAAAGCTGCTTTGCGTGATGATGATCCTGTTATTTTTATGGAATCAGAACAGATGTATGGAGATAAAATGGAGATTCCAGAAGGTGAATATGTACTGCCTATTGGAGTTGCAGATATCAAAAGAGCGGGAACTGACGTAACGATTGTATCTTTTGGGAAAATTATTAAAGAAGCCTATAAAGCTGCTGATGAATTAGCAAAAGAAAATATCTCTTGTGAAATTATCGACTTACGAACGGTAAGACCAATGGATCACAACACCATTCTAGAATCTGTGAGAAAAACCAACAGGCTAGTGGTTTTAGAAGAAGCATGGCCATTTGCAAGTGTTGCCTCTGAAATTACGTTTAGAGTGCAAGACGAAGCGTTTGACTACTTAGATGCTCCAATCAAAAGAATTACAACTGCAGATACACCTGCACCTTATTCTCCGGTATTACTTGAAGCATGGATCCCAAATCACAAAGACGTTGTAAAAGCGGTAAAAGAGGTTTTATACCTATAAGTAAGTAGCGTTAAAAAAAATAAACAGATCCTTTCCTATGCCATATAGGAAAGGATTTTTTTGTTTCTAATGTTTCACGAGCTACCAAAACCAATACAAAAAATAGGCAAACAACCACTTTAACCGCATAACTATTTGAATGAAAGTAGCTTTTTCATTTAAAAACATAAAAATAAGACCAATTCCTCCTTGATATGCTTTAAAATATCACTACTTTTGTCGTCCGAAAATAAAATATAGAATCAAAGAAATATGACTGCAAAAGAAAGAAAGACATTTGATGTTTTAATCGAAATACCTAAAGGAAGTAGAAATAAATACGAATATGATTTTGACTTACACAAAATTCGTTTCGACAGAATGTTATTTTCTTCAATGATGTATCCAGCGGATTATGGATTTATTCCAGAAACCTTAGCTTTAGACGGAGACCCATTAGATGTATTGGTTTTAGGAACTGAGCCTACGTTTCCAATGTGTGTTATGGAAGTAAAGCCTATTGGTGTTTTCCATATGGCAGATGAAAAAGGACCAGACGAGAAAATTGTTTGTGTACCTGTTTCTGATCCAATTTGGAATCAGTTGAACGATTTAAACGATATGAACCCGCACCAAGTAAAAGAAATCACACACTTCTTTCAAGTGTATAAAGATTTAGAGAAGAAAAGAGTAGATGTTGGAGGATGGGGAGATGCAAATGAAGCCTACGAAATTGTAGACAAATGTATCGAGCGCTACGAAAACAGCGAACATAAAACCAATGGGAATTTCACTATCTAATTAGTAGAAAAATCCATTATTTTATAAGAAGCCTCACAATGTAAATTGTGAGGCTTTTTCTTTCTCACTGATTTTGTTATATTTACGATTATTAATAACTAATCTAAACAATAAAATATGGAATCAATGATGATTTATATGCCAATTATTTTGGCATTATTAGGGCTGGTGTATATGCTAGTAAAAAAATCTTGGGTACTTAAACAAGATGCTGGGGATGGAAAAATGAAAGAAATCTCAGACCACATCTACGAAGGTGCACTCGCTTTCTTAAATGCAGAATACAGGCTATTAGCAATTTTTGTTGTCGTGGTGAGCATACTATTGGCCATTGTATCATTTATTGTTCCAACCACCCATTGGCTCATCGTCATTGCGTTCATATTCGGTGCTGTTTTTTCTGCTTATGCTGGAAATATTGGAATGAAAATAGCGACCAAAACAAATGTAAGAACTACACAGGCTGCAAGAACGAGTTTGCCAAATGCCTTAAAAATATCTTTTGGAGGCGGAACCGTTATGGGACTTGGTGTTGCTGTGTTGGCCGTTTTAGGGTTGACTGGGTTTTTCATTATTTTCTACAACTACTTTATGAACGGCGCTCAAGGAACCTTTTCGGTAGATAAAATGACCATCGTACTAGAAACCTTAGCAGGCTTCTCTTTAGGGGCAGAATCGATTGCTTTGTTTGCACGTGTTGGTGGTGGAATTTACACAAAGGCTGCGGATGTTGGAGCCGACTTAGTAGGAAAAGTAGAAGCAGGAATTCCAGAAGATGACCCGCGTAACCCTGCAACCATTGCAGACAACGTAGGAGATAACGTAGGTGATGTTGCTGGTATGGGTGCAGATTTATTTGGATCTTATGTTGCAACCGTATTGGCTGCCATGGTATTAGGAAACTACATTATAAAAGACATGGGCGGAAGCATACAAGATGCTTTTGGTGGTATTGGACCTATTCTATTGCCAATGGCAATTGCAGGTGCTGGAATTATTATTTCCATGCTAGGAACCATGCTTGTAAAAATTAAAAGTAATGACGCAAAAGAAGCACAGGTAATGGGTGCATTAAACATTGGTAACTGGACCGCTATTGGCCTGGTTGCTGTTTCTTGTTTTGTTTTAGTTACTTGGATGCTTCCAGAAACCATGCAAATGAATTTCTTTGGAGAAGGATTGCAAGAAATTTCTTCCATGCGTGTATTTTACGCAACCTTGGTTGGGTTGGTTGTAGGTGCTGTGATTTCTTCAGTAACTGAATACTACACCGGACTTGGAAAATCACCGATCTTAAAAATAGTACAACAATCTTCTACAGGAGCAGGAACCAATATCATTGCTGGTTTGGCAACAGGTATGATTTCTACATTCCCATCAGTACTCTTATTTGCGGGTGCTATTTGGGCATCCTATGCATTTGCTGGATTCTACGGAGTGGCATTGGCTGCCTCTGCAATGATGGCAACCACAGCGATGCAATTGGCTATTGATGCTTTCGGACCGATCTCTGACAACGCGGGTGGTATTGCAGAAATGAGTGAACAAGATCCAATCGTTAGAGAACGTACTGACATTTTAGACTCTGTTGGAAACACCACTGCTGCCACAGGGAAAGGATTTGCCATTGCTTCAGCAGCACTAACATCCTTAGCGCTTTTTGCGGCCTATGTGACCTTTACAGGAATCGACGGAATTAATATTTTTAAAGCACCTGTATTGGCCATGTTATTTGTAGGTGGAATGGTGCCTGTTGTATTCTCTGCATTGGCAATGAATGCAGTTGGTAAAGCTGCCATGGAAATGGTACAAGAAGTGAGAAGACAATTTAAAATGATTCCTGGCATCATGGAAGGAACAGGAAAACCAGAATACGATAAATGTGTGGCTATTTCTACACAAGCCTCTTTAAAAGAAATGATGCTCCCTGGTTTATTGACCATTGGATTTCCGATCATCATTGCTTTTGTTCCAATGCTCTTTGGCATGAACAACTTAGCCATTGCAGAAATGCTAGGGGGCTACATGGCCGGAGTTACCGTAAGTGGTGTATTGTGGGCTATTTTTCAAAACAATGCAGGTGGTGCTTGGGACAATGCTAAAAAATCTTTTGAAGCAGGTGTAGAAATTAATGGCGAAATGACCTACAAAGGTTCTGATGCGCACAAAGCTGCTGTTACAGGAGATACTGTTGGAGATCCTTTTAAAGACACCTCTGGCCCCTCTATGAATATCTTAATTAAGCTTACCTGTTTGATTGGATTGGTGGTTGCTCCTATTTTAGGCGGACATACTGCTGAGGGACATGCTGCAACGCAGGAAAATGAAAAAGTTGAAGTGATTGCACCTACTGAGGCAAGCGAACTAGCAACCGCAACCATTACAACTACCTATTTGATAGACGGTGTTGAGTCTACCAAAGACGAGGTAATTGAAGGACCATTAGATGAAATAAATAAGAAAATTGAGGCTTTAAAAGGAGAGGGTGTACATGGAAAACCACACTTTAAACTAGATGCTTCGAAAGGAGAAACAAAAAAAATGGTGGTCATTAAAATGAATGAAAATCTATAAATTTTAAAAGAAACACAACTACAAAAGCCCTTCATTTGAAGGGCTTTTTTTTATGACAATACAAACTGAATGCGATCTGTTGTACTTTTTTGCGCCAAGCGATTGATCCCCGCCTCACACAACTGCAACACTCTAGGATATCCTCCAGTAACTTGACAATCGCGCATCAAGACAAGCAATGTTCCTGAAGGCGTCAATTGCACAGTGCCCGGCAAAACACCCGAGGTTAAAATGGGTTGCAATGAATTTTTTAAAGGTGCTTCCAATCGATACCCTACTCGATTGTTGTCATTGGAAATGGTAAATACTGTTTGTAATAAAACTGCTTGTTGCCTTTCTGAGAGCAACTCAAATTCTGGTCCTTTAGACACAGACAGCATTCTTGATGAAAAATGACTCTCATTTACCTTCACCTTTGCCTGTGTCCGTGATCCAATGGCTTCGCTAGGCTGCACCAATAACCGATCTCCTTTTACCAACTGTGACCTCTCCGTAACACCTTTATAAAAGCTTCTACTTTTTAATACAACTGCTGTATCAAAACCACCAGCAACAGCGAGATAGGTTCGTACACCATAGCGTTTCTTTCCAAAGGACAAAACACTCCCTTTAGCCGCCTTGATTACAGTATTCATTGCAATTGCCTCTCCATTAATTACTGGATTAAAATCTGCTCCAGTCAAACAAATACACACCTCCTTTTCAAATTGCAATTGCATACCTCCAAAGGTCATTTCTAACACAGCTGCAGTGCTCGTGTTGCGCAATAATTGATTTGCAACAGTTGCAGAATACACATCCATCGCACCTCCTATAGGCATTGCAATATCCGCAAAACCAGATCGACCCAAATCTTGAATACTACTATAAATTCCTGGATGTAAAACAACAATCATTCTATTTTCTTTACGTGATAATTGCCTGCAGCTACTTGCGCTTCAATAGCGGTAAATACTTCTAAAGATACCGATTCAAAACCAATACGATCTCCTGGTTTTGCAAAGCAAGGATGCTGTTTAGCAGCATCAAAAAACGGTATAGGAGAACGACCAATAATATTCCAGCCCCCCGCACTTTCAGATGGATAGACACCTGTCTGACTCCCACCAATAGCCACAGCTCCTTTTGGAACTCGCAGCCGAGGTGTTGCTTTTCTGGGCATTGCAAGCCGATCATCCAAACCTCCTAAATATAAGAAACCAGGCAGAAAACCAATAAAGAATACGGTATACACAGCCTGCGAATGCAACGCTACAATCTGCTCAATAGATAGCTGTAAATCTGTAGACATCAGCGCTAAATCGACTCCAAATACAGGATCATAACACACAGGCAGTTTCCAATGGGTTCCCTGCGGTAATTCAGACACTTCCATTTGCGCATACACTTCTTTTAAAAAGATGACTTTCTTCTCAAATCCTGAGATATCAAAAGCATACACCACTAGCAAAGAATGGTATCCTACAATACAATCTTGCACCGCTACTGCCTGCTCAATCTCTGCCTTATACCCAAGAATCTCTTTGAGCGTGTCTTCTTCAATAACAGCCGGCCATTCAATTAAAATAGCTTTGGCTCCAAAAGGTTTATATGTCAGTGTACTACTCAATTCTAATCGCTCGTTTGTGCAAAAAATACCGAAGCTCCTTTACAATTTCTACCGAATGTTCATGATCTCCATGAATGCATAAAGTCCCTGCTTTTATAGGCACCGAGCTCCCGGTAGTGGTCACAACACACCCCGATTCAATCATATGCTTTACATGTGCACAAACAGCTGCTGGAGTTGACAACACAGCCTCCTTATGAGTGCGTGCAACTAAGGACAAATCAGTGTTGTAATTTCGATCTGCAAACGCCTCATATACGATTTCAATTCCCTGTGCAGTAGCCACCTCTGCTATGGCAGAATTATAGGGTACATACAAACAACTACCTGCTATATATGGCTCAATGGCATGTACATAATTCTCAGCTGCTTCAGTATCTTTTGCAATGAAATTATACAATGCTCCATGCGCTTTCACATGGTGCATCTTCACTTGAAAAACAGCAAGCCGCTCCGAAAACAATGCCAACTGAGAAGCAATACTTCTTCTCAAAGCGTCTTTTGAAATATCGAGCAGTTTTCTTCCAAAATGTAGTGGATCTGGAAAAGAGGGATGTGCGCCTATTTTTACCTGTGATTTTACCGCCAATTGAATGGTGGCATCAATGGTTGCTGCAGTTCCAAAATGACCACCACAAGCAATAGAGCACGAAGAAAGAAATGGCATCAACAAGGCATCATTGCCAATACCTTCACCTACATCACAATTAAGATCTATAACACGCATCTAAAAAAAATTCAAATTAACTACTTTTAAAATCCCTTTTACTCCTAAAAAAACAGTTGCAAGTAAAATAAGAGCTCCTAAAACATTCTGAAATTTAGAATTTACATAGAGGCCTAGTACCGTTTTTTTATTCATCAACCAAAGCAGTACTCCCGCAATCACGGGCAATAACATGCCGTTTGCTACTTGTGCAAATTTTATAATTTCAATAGGTTTGATTCCTAATGAAGAACACAGTACTCCTGCAATCAACACGACAGCCCAAACAAAACGAAATTTTTTTGACCTCAAGCCCGCATCCCATCCCAAACATCCTTTTGCTACATAAGCAGCCGCTAAAGGAGCTGTAATTGCAGAAGTGATTCCCGCCGAAAAAAGTCCGAGAGATAAGAAATATTTCGAAAATTCACCATACAAAGGAGCAAGTCCTTTTGCCAAATCAGCTGCATTGGCAATGGTCGCATTTTGAATGCCTGCTGCAGAGATAATAATCGCCATAGAAACCAAACCTCCCAAAACAATAGACACAATGGTATCTCTTCTTACCAATGACAAATCCTCTTTTCTGTGCCATCTTTCTTTCACCAAAGCTGCATGTAGAAATAAATTATAAGGCACCACCGTAGTTCCTATTAACCCGATAATTGTTAAGAGACTTTTCTCTGGAAATCGAGGCACAAAGGCACCTGTTAGCATCGCTGTAAGATTGGGCTTTGTAATAATGGCTGTAATGACAAAAGAAACACTCATCAATAACACCAAAACAATGAATACTTTTTCTAACAGTTTATAATTCCCGATATACAACAACACAAAAGCGATACCCCCTATAAAAAGACTGCTAAGATTCATTGAAAAATCACCAATCTCCACAACTGCTTTTCCAGTTACTGTTTCTAACCCAAGCACACCACCACTAATATTGCCTGCTTCATAGGATGCATTTCCAACAACAATGGCAGCCAATATAAGAAGAGTGATGAGCTGTTTTAAATATGGATTTTTGATTTCCTCTCGAATGACTTCTGACATTCCTTTTTGAGACACAACACCCAAGCGAGAAGCCATCTCTTGTAACACAATAGTTGCAAAAATAGAGAGCAGCATTGCCCACAACAAGTTGAACCCAAAATTCACACCAGCAAGGGTGCAAAGTGTTACGGTACCCGGACCAATAAAAGCTGCTGCGATTAAGGTTCCTGGACCTATATTTTTAAACCAATTTCTAATCATCTGTAATCGATTTCAATGCATACACTGCAAAACTCCCGAGCCAATGCCCTCCTTCATAACTATCACCTACCACATTTGGAAGTGAATAGTTAATATGTTCAAAAGCCGTCTTTTTTAGATGCTCATACCCAGGCAAATCCTGCACAATGGTAAGTAATGCCCATGCCCTCGAAAAATTAACGCCGTCTAAATGCACCAATTTCCCATCACTTCTATCAGTGACTTCTCCTACAGGCAATGTAAAATTGATATCCTTCAACTGTGGTAAAAAAGCGGCCAACCACTGTTCAAAATCTTTGGTTGGCAATACCCTTTTCATCATAGCAGCTTCTTGCAAGCAGGGTGATAAGAAATCAAAACCACTTGGCTCCCAAGACAAGGGGCAATTGCTATCTGAAGCATAGAATTCCTTTGCCCTGTTTTCCAACAATTCTTTCAAATCAGCATCCTGCACAGTCAGCGCATAATCCCAAGCAAAGGTGAGTCCAAAAGCAGTATTTGTATGCTCTCCTACACGAATTGGATATTTTAATTTAGGTAAAAATTCTTTGTATTTCTGCACAATTAGATCCGTTAATGGCTGTAAGTTTCTCTCTAAATCTCTGGCTAAGACATCGTCCCATGTATGCAATTCTTCGGCCAACTTTAGCAACCAAGCCCAACCATAGGTTCGTTCATAACTTGCATTGTACTTCCCCTTGAAATAGGCAACTTCTTTTAAAATATGTTCTTTAGATAAGCTTGCTTGCAACTTTACTCTGGCTTCAGTTGCATTTTTCACATTTGGAAACTTCTTTAACAATGCTACTAAGGTCCAATGGCCATGCACAGATGAGTGCCAATCAAAACAACCATAAAAAGCAGGATGCAATTCTTTTGGCGATTGTAAATCTTGTGCCTCACCAAGAACTTGATTGAGTTTGTTTGGATACTCGGTATCTACGCAATGCAGCGGCAATGCCAACAACCTACTTGCCTGCACCATATTTAATTCAGGTGCAAGTACATTTGCAGAAGATACCTTTGGCTGTTCTTGCTTCTTTTTTGGTACGTTACACGCAAAAAATAAAACAAGTATAAAAAAACAATAGCAACATCTCATCCTTTTTCTTTTTAGAAATTAATTCCTAAATTTAGACAAAATAATTCAAAAAAAAAGCCCTTCAAATGAAGGACTTTTTAAGTATAATACGTTTATAAACTTCTAAACCAACGGTCCTCCATTCATAATTTCTTCATTTGCAAACTCCTCAAATTGTTTAAAGTTTGTTTTAAATGAATCTGCTAATTTTTGTGCTGTTTTATAATACCCTTCGTCATTATTCCAAGATCTCCTTGGACTTAATACTTCTGTTGGCACATTCGGACAGGTTCTTGGTTGTGCCAATCCAAATACAGAATGCACGTGATAATTGTCTTTATTTGCAGCCTCTAAACTACCATCCATTGCGGCAGTAATCATAGCTCTTGTATATCCTAACTTCATTCTATGTCCAACGCCGTAAGGACCACCAGTCCAACCCGTGTTTACCAACCAAACAGTCACACCTGCTTCTTGCATTTTAGCACTTAACATCTCGGCATATCTGGTTGGGTGCAACGGCATAAATGGTGCACCGAAACATGCAGAAAAACTAGGTTGTGGTTCTGTAACACCAGCTTCTGTCCCTGCAACTTTCGCAGTATATCCAGAGATAAAGTGATAAGCTGCCTGACCTGGGGTTAATTTTGAGATTGGAGGTAACACACCAAAAGCATCCGCGGTTAAGAAGAAGATATTCTTTGGATTGGTTCCAATAGAACCTTCCTGAATATTATCGATATGGTAAATTGGATAACTTACACGTGTATTTTGTGTTATTGATGTATCTTCAAAATCGACATCTCCATTTTCTTTAAAAACAACATTCTCAAGAATGGCCCCTTTTTTGATCGCTTTAAAAATATCTGGTTCTTTCTCTTGGGTTAGGTCAATTACTTTTGCATAACAACCCCCTTCAAAATTAAAAACGGTATTTTCATTGGTCCAACCGTGCTCGTCATCTCCAATTAATTTTCTTGCTGGATCTGCAGATAAGGTTGTTTTCCCTGTTCCAGACAAACCAAAGAAAATAGAAGTATCTCCGTCTTCACCTACATTTGCAGAACAATGCATTGGCAGGGTGTTCTTAAACACAGGCAATATAAAATTCAACGCAGAAAAAATTCCTTTTTTAATTTCTCCTGTATATCCTGTACCACCAATTAAAGCTATTTTTTTCGAAAAATTTAAAATAGCAAAATTGTGCTGACGCGTACCATCTTCTTCTGCAACAGCCATAAAACCTGGCGCATTGATTACAGTCCATTCTGGCGTAAAAGATTCCAGTTCGGCTGCAGTGGGTCTTAAGAACATATTATGAGCAAACATATTGCTCCATGGATACTCATTAACCACCCTAATATTTAACTTGTAATTTTCATCTGCACAAGCGTAGCTATCTCTAACAAACACTTCTTTATTTGACAAGTACGCTGTTACTTTATCGTATAATTTATCAAACTTTTCTGCATTAAAAGGCAAGTTGATGTTTCCCCACCAAACTTCATCTTTCGTTACCTCATCTTTTACAATAAAACGATCCATTGGTGATCGTCCTGTAAACTCTCCTGTATTGACTGCCAAAGCGCCAGAATTAGCTTCAACTCCTTGGCCTTTTTGAATTGTTAATGCATGCAATTCATCTGACGTTAAGTTGTACTTCACTGATGCATTCTGAATTCCTAAACTTTCTAACGAAATCGATTTCGAATCAAGATCTACCATTGTAATTTTTTTTATGTTTTTTATTTAGTTGTATTACATAATAATGTACAAAAGTACAGATTATTTTCACAATCTATCTGCTAAATGAGAAAATTATCAACTATTTATTGTTCATTACTTTTCCTAAAACTAAACCCCATCAACAACCATCCTCCGAGCAATAAAAGACCACCTAAAGGGGTTACAAACCAGATACTTTTAGCCGTAACTTCAGTTAATTGAATGACATAAATAGACCCCGAAAACAGGAGAATTCCTGCAAAAAACAACCCACTTATCTGTTTGCGTTTACGATCAGAAAAACCCCTATAGGTATTCACAAAAAGCAATACGAGAACATGATACATTTGATACCGAATAGCCGTTTCAAAACTACTTAATTGATCTATGGTAAAGGTTTCCTTGAGCGCATGTGCTCCAAAGGCACCCAATACAATAGTAAACATTCCTAGTACTGAGGTGATTGTTAAATTTTTATGCATTTTATTGATTTTTGTTTTATTTTAAACTTTTACAAATGATTTGTGTATTTTAGCTAGCCGAAACTTTACCAAGGTAATCACAGGTAAAAATAACCATAAAAATACACATGCGAAACATATTAATCATAGGCGCAGGAAGATCTAGCGCATACCTTATACAGTACTTATTAGAAAAATCGACTACAGAAAAGCTTCACATCATTGTTGGAGACATTTCTTTAGAGGGCGCCAAAGAGAAAGTTGGTACGCATCCAAACGCAACAGCACTTGCATTGGATGTATTTGACAAAGAGGCGCGAATGGCTGCTGTTAAAAATGCAGACATTGTAATTTCTATGCTACCTGCACGTTTTCATCTAGAAGTGGCACAAGACTGCATTACCTTTGGCAAAAACATGGTCACTGCTTCCTATATTTCTGACGAAATGGAAGCACTGAACGCGCAAGCTATTGAGAAAGGACTCGTATTTATGAATGAGATTGGTGTAGATCCAGGAATCGATCATATGAGTGCCATGCACGTCATTGACAGCATCCATGAAAAAGGGGGCAAAATGCTGCTATTCGAATCGTTTACCGGTGGACTGGTTGCCCCTGAAAGTGACAACAACTTATGGAACTACAAATTTACCTGGAATCCAAGAAATGTTGTGCTAGCAGGACAAGGAGGTGCTGCCATGTTTATTCAAGAAGGCACGTACAAATACATTCCATATCACAAACTGTTTCGAAGAACAGAGTTCTTACAAATTAACGGAAGCGGCAACTTCGAAGCTTATGCCAATAGAGACTCTTTAAAATATAGAAGTATTTACGGACTCGAAGACATTGCAACCATGTACAGAGGGACTGTGCGGAAAATTGGTTTTTCTAGAGCTTGGAACACCTTTATTCAATTGGGAATGACAGATGACACCTACACCATTGAAGCATCTGAAGATTTGAGCTACAGAGATTTTACCAATTTATTTTTAGCATACAGCCCAACAGATTCTGTTGAATTAAAACTACGTTCGTATTTAAAAATTGATCAAGACGATGAGATGTGGGCAAAACTAGTGGAGCTAGACCTCTTCAATCCAAACAAAAAGATTGGCTTAAAAAATGCAACACCTGCACAGATGCTCCAAAAAATCCTTTCAGATACCTGGACCTTGGCCCCTGATGACAAAGACATGCTCGTAATGCATCATATATTTGGCTATGAACTCGACGGTAAAAAACACCAAATTGAAAGCAGTATGGTGGCCATTGGCGAAAACCAAACCTATACAGCCATGGCAAAAACGGTAGGATTGCCGGTTGCCATAGCAGCATTGAAAATTATCAATGGAGAAATTACAACTCCTGGAGTACAAAGACCCATTACCAAAGAAGTCTATAAACCCATCTTAAAAGAGTTAGAAGCATACGACATTGTTTTTAAAGAAAAAGAAGTTCCATATTTAGGGTACAATCCAGACAATGTAAACGGATAACTACCTAAAAAAAACAACAAAACACTACAAACGATTGCAATTCAAATTGCAGTCGTTTTTTTGTGTTACATTTTTAAATAAAAATCTTGGGTTAAGTGAATATAGTCAGCAGTATACTCATGACGTGCATGTTCAATAACTAATTCCTCGAATGTAGCTTCCTGATTGTGAAAAGAAAATGTCAACATCGATCGTTTCATTGGGGCCGATGCAGTTCCTTTTACACGGCAACCACGACAAACATACAAACCATGCTGTTTCCCCAAATCAATAAAAACTTCTTCCTCCTTATAAGGAATGATAACAGAAAAAACACCAGTATCCGACAACAAACGAGCTACACCAGATAGCAAGTCTTCAAAAGACAAAGCAGACGCGAAACGCGCTTTATTTCTTGACACGTCTTTTGTTTCAAAAGCATCTGTATAAAATGGCGGATTGGATACAATGCAATCATAACGCTCCTCCTCTACTTCCATCTCTTCAACAAACGCCTCAAAATCGGTGTGATAGCAAAACAAGCGATCTGCCCATGGACTCATTTCAAAATTCTCGACACATTGCTCGTGTGCATTTTCCTCAATTTCAACAGCATCAATAGTCATGGCTTCAGAACGTTGCGCCAGCATCAATGCAATAACGCCCGTACCTGCACCAATATCTAATACAGCATCTGCATGGGCATCTATAGCACACCACGCTCCTAATAAGACAGCGTCAGTTCCAACCTTCATAGCGGTTTTATCTTGGTGAATACAAAATTCTTTAAATTGAAAAGGTGTGGGTTTGATACGAATGTCTATTTAAAATGAATGCCTATTTCTGAAGACCTAACAACTTCTTAAAATCGTTTTTATCAGCTTTCAAATCTACGATTTGTTCTTCTAATACAGCAATCAATTTGTCTTTTTCAATACAACGTTGACACAATTGATGGTACGTTTCTGCAGCTTCCTCCACCATGTTTACCGCTTTAGAAGTACCATGAAGTAACCAATACAGATCTGTCTCTGGATATTTCGAAATTATATTTACAATTGCATTCGAATTGAGTGGAGTTTCCTTTGCCCTTCCTCGAAAACTAGCAGAAGTCATACCGATACTTTTAAAAAAAGCCTCCTTACTCATATCTTGCGCTTCGGCAACCTGAACAACTCGATCTTTTATGCTTGTAAAATTATTTTCCATAAACAATTTGTTTTGTAAATTTATTTACATATATTGTAGTGTACCAAAACAGTAACAAGATAGCAACAATTATCCCAATAACAAAAAAACCACGACTATGATTACAGAAGAAGAACAAAAACAATTGCGACGATTATTTGATGGCCACTACAGCCAAGATGTTTTAAACATCTTAAACCACCAAAACATAACCAATAGAAATGGAGAACCACACAGCTCACAATATGTACGCATGGTTTTCCAAGGAGTTCGACAAAATGCCGATATTGAAAAAGCAATATGGCAATTGGCAGACAAAAGAAAATACGGTCTAGAATGGCATGAAACAAGAAAAAAGCGCTTGTTTTACAATATTAATTAAGTCCGTTTAGCAGTACATATACAGTCCTTAAACTACAAGTTTATGAGGAAGCATGAATGGTGCGTATGCCATACCCAACCTGTATGCGTACCATTCTAATGTATCACCCAACAACAAGCTCAAACGACTACTAGCATGCAAATTACACTGTAAAACAAAGACTTTTTTTTATGGAATAGACAATGATACGCAACAAAACACCACGTGTATGCCTGCGCATATGTACCTATAAAAAATACCTTTGGTATAGACCAAAGGTATTGTTGCAGAGAGGAAGGGATTCGAACCCTCGATACGTTGCCGTATACACACTTTCCAGGCGTGCGCCTTCGACCACTCGGCCACCTCTCTATATATTATTCTCGCTCTTCTGCGCCTACATATAAATCTATCAATCCTGGAGGCGTTTCAAACACGATCGTGTTATCCTCTCGATCTACCTTCTTTATAAAGGTATCAATCATTGGAATTAAAATCTCTGAACTGCCATTCTTAATTTCAAAAAGCGTCTGCGCAGTACTATCATTCACACCTACAATGGTACCAACATCACCATAATGTACATCCACAGCCTTGAAACCAATAATTTCATGGAAGTAAAACTTGTTTCCACTCAATTTTGGCAAAAGCGTTAAGGGCAAATACACATCGGCTTTTAAAACAGCATTTGCTTCCTCCTCTGTATACATGTCTTCAAACTGTACACGCAACTGATTTCCTTTCTGAAGCAGACTCTTTTCAATAAAAAAAGGAATCAGATTATTGCCTAAATCGACAAACACTGATTCCATTTCTTGGTATAACTCGGGTTCATCTGTATCTAACTTGAGTACAACTTCTCCCTTAAAACTATGTTTTGTAACGATTTTGCCTAAATAAAAACAATCTTCTTTACGCATATCTCGTTACAATTAAAATTACTCTGCAGTATTTTCTTCAGTAGTTTCTTCTGTTGCAGCTTCTTCTGTAGATGCAGCTTCTTGAGCAGCAGCTTCAGCCTCAGCAGCAGCTTTTTCTGCCAATAAAGCAGCTTCAGCTTCTTTAGCAGCGTTTACACGTGCTTCATTTACAGCTTTCTCAGCAGCCAATGCAGCAGCTTTCTCAGCAGCTTGCTCCTTAGACAAACCATCTTTTTTAGCAGCAACTCTTGCAGCCTTCTCTTCCAACCATGCAGTAAACTTTGCTTCTGCTTGCTCTTCTGTTAAAGCCCCTTTACGAACCCCTCCTACCAAGTGGTTTTTCAACATAGCTCCCTTGTAAGATAAAATAGCTTTCGCAGTATCTGTAGGTTGCGCTCCGTTTTGTAACCATTGTACAGCTGCATCAACGTTTAATTCGATGATTGCTGGGTTCATATTAGGATTGTAAGTTCCTAACTTCTCTAAAAATTTACCATCTCTCTTTGCTCTAGCATCCGCTGCTACGATTGAGTAAAATGGTTTTCCTTTTTTACCGTGTCTTTGTAATCTAATTTTTACTGACATAAAATGTTAATTTGTGAGGTACTCGACCTCGATTATTAATTAAGGCTGCAAATTTAGAAAAAAAAAACAAGCCCTCCTAACCTATAAACCACAAGTTTATATAAAAAATACAAACCTTTTTAAGCAAAGAAAGACTACCGCAACAATCCTTAAAAAGGAAAAGAGAAGAATACCAACAAGTACCGTTCATCTCAATTCTGAAAACAAGCGAACATCTCAAAAAAGTACAGCCTATTTTTTTTTACAAAAATGAGTAAAAAAGACCGTTGAATTCGCATTAGATTTCTTCATAAAATCGTACAAAAAAGAGAAACTACATTCTTCATACCTCAACAACATTTGACATTAAACAGGCTCCAAAAAACTATTTCCTAGTCAAAAACCGTACATCTAAGAAAATAAACCATTGAACCTATATCAAAATCCGTTAAACGAAATAATAGGCCGCTAGCGGGGATACTCTCTAACTTTAATCATCCCTTATACATATATATATTCAAAAAAATACTTTTTATGAAACAGCTGTACATTTCATTTCAGGACTTTTTTTCTGTAATCGCAACCACACTTTTTACAGAAACAACCACAAAAAACCAAGACAAATTAACACAAAACAAACAGGGCAAAAAAACAACCAGATTTGCATTCAGGTCAGGCATTGCTTTTCGTGTGATTTTGTTGCTACTCATCATTCAAAATGTTGCTGGTTTCCCTGCTTCATACAACGAAATGGAACAACCAAATACAACACCTGTTTTGGTTGACACACATACCATTTTAGACAACATAAATGGAGAGAGAACACCGAGATACTTGAAGTTCAACGCTGACGGGACGAAGTTCTATGTTTCGGGCGGAACTACAGACAGGCTGTTTGAATACAACCTATCAGAAGGATTCAACCTAGCAACATTGAGCTATGCCGGACTTTCAGAGAGTTTCAATCTGAACAGTAGCGGAAGTACAGGAGATAGTCAACCAAGGGATCTTTCATTCAATGAAGCAGGTACAGAACTGTTTGTCATCGGAAATGCAGCTGACGAGGTAAACAAGTACCAATTATCAATCCCTTTTGACATTTCTACAGCGACTTTCGACTCTCGATTCGACCTTACCGCTACAGTTGGAACTTCACCACATGGAATGGCCTTTAGTACAGACGGGGCCAAAATGTTTGTGACCACCAACGCCTCGGCGTCTATTTTTGTATTTGAACTAAGTATAGCGTTCGATATCAATACAGCAACATTGGCAAGCACAGAAGATTTTTCTGCCTATGCACACAATTCATTCAGGGGACTTGAATTCAATCCAGACGGGACCAAAATGATGGTGATTTCCAATTCAGGAGCCAATTCAAGTGCAGATAATAAAATCAATGAATTCACATTGACCAATGAATACGACCTAAGCACAGCAAACTATGTAACCAATTACGATGTTACAAACTACGAAATAGACCCACAAGGAATCACTTTTGATACCAGTGGAAACAACATGTA
>JBELDQ010000010.1:0-21899 GCA_042094215.1 Polaribacter sp.
CCGCTTTGGGTCCATCAGAAAAAATGGTGGTGATTTCATCTGCTTTAGCATCTAGGAAAAAACGAATGATAAAATTACCGATAGCCTTGTTATAGAGATTTTCTAATTTTAAAACAGCATTCGAAATGTTACTTTTTGCTTTAGTTTTATCCTTATAAAACTCGTCCATTCCTTGTCTGTGATAGGTGTATAAAATATTTTTAAATCCTTTCAGTTTTTCAGAAGTCAAATTATCAATCAAAGAAAACCGATTTTGTTTCCCTACCTGATCGTCCCATCCTAAACCTCCACTTTGCTGCGCTAGCAACATCACATCTTTGGCTTTGGTATAATACCTATCTCCTCCATGCAAAGCAAACGTATCTGCATCCACACCTAAGATCACATAGATGTAATAGACAAGCGTAGAAATTAAATTTGATTCAAAATTTGTTTCATTATAATTTAAAGGTTGAAACTCATTGTATGTGAAATTAAAATTCGTGTCGTTTATATTTATAATTGGCGTTGTATATGAGGAACCATACACTGGTCGAGCCGCTTGAATTTGAAGCGTCGCTTCAAAACGATTTGAGTTGGCTTGTTTTAAGACAGTAATTGTAAAGGCACAATTCAATTTTTCTTGAGGTTTGAAATTGCTATTGGTCCATTGTGTCTGATTGACAAACTCCGTTAACGAGGTTTGTAAGGTGGCATAGACTTGTTTATTAGATCCTGCTATCTGATCTGAATTCACCGTAACCAAAGCATTCAATTCTTGCGCACTTAGTGTTTGAACAGCTACCAAGCTGATAAGAAAAAGAAAAAATACACGCATAATTATCTTGTTTTTTAATAGGTCAATGCACCATATATGTGAGATTCATTAAGCATTTTCAAAGCAGCTAATACGACTATTCTCATATCATGAACGCAGCTATTGAACAATTCTTTTTAAAATCTCATGCACGATATCTTCAGCTACTTCTGATTTTGGCTTTACATCAAATGGAACCTCATTCATGTGCGCATCAATAATGGTTATTTTATTTGTATCCAATGCAAATCCAGCCCCTTTATCTTGTAACGAATTTAAAACAATTAGGTCTAAATTTTTACGATGTAGCTTTCCTTTAGCATTGCTAATTTCATCATTTGTTTCTAGTGCAAACCCCACTAAAAACTGTGTTTTCTTGAGCGCTCCTAATGACCCCAAGATATCTTGTGTGGGTTCCAACGCTATCTCTAACGAAGCTTCCTTCTTTTTTATTTTCTGAGAAGCAATATTTTTAGGCCTATAATCTGCCACTGCAGCCGAAAGTACGGCAATATCAGACGCATCGTAATAACGATGTGCAGCATCATACATTTCTTGAGCCGAAGTAACATCTACTCTTTGTATAAAAGAATGTTTGATGTGCTGGTTTGATGGCCCCGAAATTAATACAACTTCTGCACCCAAATTTGCGGCGACCTTTGCTATTTCAAAACCCATTTTACCTGAAGAGTGATTTCCGATAAATCTGACAGGATCTATAGCTTCATAGGTTGGGCCCGCAGTGATTAGTACCTTTTTCCCGTTCAAGGGCAACTTATCATGCACATCCTTTTCTATAAAAGCAACAATATCTTCGGGTTCTGCCATTCTTCCTTCTCCTACCAAGCCACTCGCCAATTCACCACTCGTTGCAGGAATTAAGAGATTGCCAAAAGTTTGTAATTTTTCGAAAGATGCTTTTGTTGATGGATGTAAGTACATGTCCAAATCCATTGCTGGTGCAAAATACACAGGACATTTCGCCGATAAATAGGTTGCCAACACCAAATTATCACAGGTGCCATTGGCCATTTTTGAGAGGGTATTTGCTGTCGCTGGGGCAACCAGCATAAGGTCTGCCCAAAGGCCTAAATCCACATGATTGTTCCATAGTTCATTCTCTTCTTTCTTCTCATAAAAAGTAGACACAACTGGATTTTTAGAAAGTGTGGAAAGTGTGAGTGGGGTAATAAAATCTTTCGACGCAGGAGTCATGATTACTTTAACTTCTGCGCCTGATTTTATGAATAAACGAACCAAACTGGCCGTTTTGTAAGCGGCAATACCAGCAGTGATTGCTAGCAATACTTTTTTACCGCTTAAGATAGACATTATTCTGTTTCTGGAGATCTATGATATACTTTACCTGCAAGCCATTCTTCTACAGCAATGGCTGTTGCCTTTGGCAATTTCTCGTAGAATTTAGAAACCTCAATCTGTTCTTTATTTTCAAAAACTTCTTCTAAACTATCATTGTAAGTAGCAAATTCATCTAGCTTATCTAACAATTCCTTTTTTAAGTCTCCGTTTATTTGATTTGCTCTTTTTGCAATAATATTAATCGCTTCGTAAATATTATTCGTTGGAGCTTCAATAGAGTCTTTGTCGTAAGTAATTGTAGATACGGGTGCTTTTGTCTCTTTATAATCCATCGTCATTAACTTTTTATTAATTGTTTTTGTTGTTCCTCTAACGTAGCTAACATTTTATCTGAATCTACTGCGTACTTGGTTTGAGGAAAGTTTCTTTTTAATTTTTCATAGGCCTTAATAGCATCTTTGATACGAATTGGCATCTTTCTTTGCGAACTTCTTAAAGCCAAATCATGAGCTGCCTTTAATCTGTAATACAATGCTTCTTCTTTAAATTCAGAACCTAAGTAATCTTCCAATAAATTATCGAATGCCTGTATGGCTGCTGTATAATTCCTAGCAGGATCATAATCTGCAGTGGTATAATACACCTTTGCAATCTCAAAAGCTTTCTTTTGTAATTTATAGCGAATCTCCTTGTAGTACTTATTCGCTTCTGGCATTCTTTTAGAGGCTGGGTAGGTATCTATAAAAGATTGAAAAGCTTCTAAAGCCTTCGTGGTGTCTTCAGTATCCAAACTATACACAGGAGAAGCTAACATATAACTATACGCCGATAAATAGGCTGCTTCTTCTTTTTTTGAACTTTTTGGATAATTTTGCACAAACCTATTGAAGTAGTATCCCGCCAAATCATAATTCCTGGTATTAAAATTAGACTGTGCAACCATGTATTGAATCCTCTCCATCTGAGGTTTCCCTCTGTATACAGGGGTCACTTTTTCAAACAAGTTTAATGCTTTGCTATACTTCTTTGCCTCGTATTGCTTTGAGGCCATAGCATATTGTTCTGCTGCAGTCCCTTTATTCAGGACCTTATGGTACTCACTACAAGACACGAACATCAGCCCAAAAACAGCACTATAAATTAAATTTTTCATTTTAAACATTTGGCAAAAATAGTGATTAAATATGGATTATTAAAACGATTTTAACACTGTACAATCGTTCTGTGCAAGAAACCATAAAAACAGTAGAAAAATAGTGCCCTTTTTACTAAAAGTTTGTTAATCTTAAACTTCAGATGTTCCTGCTGGGTTAGTGACCAACTGTTTGATATCATTATCAAACAGATAAAAGCCACTTTTATCATCTCCAATCAAATTGATCTTATCTAAAATATTTCTAGCCAATGCTTCTTCTTCAATTTGCTCAGAAACATACCACTGTAAAAAATTATGAGTTGCATAATCCTTCTCTTGTAACGATACATCAACCAAATCATTGATTGCTTTCGAAACCTTTACTTCATGATTAAATAACGATTCAAACATATCCTTAAAAGAACCAAATTCTTTTGGAGGCATCGTAAGCTCCGAAACTTGTGCATGACCTCCGCGTTCATTTATAAATTTCATCAGTTTTAACATGTGTTCTCTTTCTTCATCAGAATGTGCATACATAAACTGTGAAACGCCCTCAAAACCAAGATTCTCTGCATAGGAAGCCATTGCCAAATATACTTGCGACGATTCTGCCTCTACTCTTACTTGCTTATTTAAAGCCTCTTCAATTTTCTTTGACAACATATATATGTAGTTTATAGATTTTTAACAAAAATAGCAATTTCTTTCCGCAATTCCTCAGAAGCTTTGACCAAAGGTAAGCGAACCTCATCTGAAGTAATGTTCAAGGCACGCAAAACAGCTTTGATTCCTGCAGGATTATTCTCAGCAAAAATCAAATCAACCACCTCCATTAACATAAAGTGTAGTTCATATGCATCCTTTGCTTTCCCCTCTAAACCCAACTGAATCATCGAAGAAAATACTTTCGGAAATGCCTGTCCAATAACAGATATTACACCTGAACCACCAGCCAATGCAACTGTCAAAGCCAAATCATCATCTCCAGAAATAATTAAAAAGTCTGATGGTTTATTTTTTATCAACTCTAAATATTGCTGCATATTATTACCTGCTTCCTTGACTGCAATGATATTTTCAAAGTCATTTGCCAAACGAAGTGTGGTTGCCGACTCCATATTTTTTGCTGTTCTACCCGGAACATTATATAAAATAACTGGTTTTGGACTTGCCAAAGAAATTGCTTTAAAATGTTGGTAAAAGCCTTCTTGAGTTGGCTTACTGTAATAAGGAGCTACTGATAAAATAGCATCAATATGGGTCAAGTCTGCACTCTGTAATTCAGCTACGACTTCTGCTGTATTATTTCCACCAATACCCAAAACTAAGGGCACTCTCTTATTCGTTACTTGGGCAACTACCCTTATAATTTCTTCCTTTTCTTTTGACGTAATGGTAGCGCTCTCTCCTGTTGTGCCATTAATCACCAAATAATCTATTCCATTTTCAATATTAAATTCAACCAAGTTCACAAGTGCGTCCAAATCTACTGATGTATCAGTTTTAAATGGGGTTACTAGTGCGACTCCTGTTCCTACAAATTCCTGCATGCTTCAACTTTTTTATACATGATACAAATCTAGGGCTTTATTTAATTTCTATAGCAGGATCATAAGGCGAAAATTACACGTAAAAAAAATTACAACGAAATCATGCCTAATGTTAAATTTTAAAACGTTCACCTAGAGCTTCTTTAAGATCTTCAAGTACCTATCTATAAGCGTAGTAACACCTGAAATATTATTGATACGCTCATGAACAATCATATCATACAACAGATCATTGCTCTGGGAAAAACCAATTTTAAAGGTTGCAGAAGATGTAAACAATGCGAGTTCCAAAAACAAGTGCTGCTCATCAAAATATCCTATCAACAAATCAAAAGGTGTTTCTAAAAAACGTTCAAAACGAGCATCGTTGATTCCCCCTCGCCAATTAAAATCTTGTTCAGTGAAGCATGAATCATCTGTTGATACTTTCTTCGTAGATTTTTTAAAAGAATACATTTGAATTTCTGTAACCGTATTGAAATGATGTTTTATGGCGGCCTCTATACTGAGTTCAGAAGAAAGCGTATCTGTTGTTAAGATACCAATGGTTTGGATCTTATTAGAAGATGCTACTCGCGTATGAGGTAATTCTCGCAACTTCTTCTGGAAATCTTTAGATAGAATTCGTTTTTTAAATTTTTCTAACAACATTAAGTTCTATTCAGTAAAATTGTATCTTCGTGCTATACAAATCTAACTAAAAAAAATGGCTACTGCATTTAAAAAAATCACTTTACTTTTTCTCTTAAGCATCTCTCTCTTTTCTTGTAAAGAGGAAAGCTATATTGCTACGAAAGTTACGGCTAAAAACATCGCTATAGATACCACTACTGCAGCTAAGCAGGCAATAAACAAGATCATAAATCCGTACAAAAAGCAAATGATAAAAGAAATTAACACCGTTATATCGTACACCCCAAAAGATTTGACACGAACAGATGGAACACTAGAAAGTAGCCTTGGTAATCTATTAGCAGATATGACCTACCATAGAGCAAATCCTATATTCAAAAAGCAAACTGGAAAGCATATTGACTTCTCTTTGTTTAACTATGGAGGCATACGAGCTGGGATTCCTGCTGGGAATGTAACCAACAAGAATGCATTCGAGTTAATGCCTTTTGAAAACATGCTTGTTGTGGTTGAATTGAGTGGAGAAAAAATGGATGCGCTCATTTCATATCTAATCAAGAATAATACAGCACACCCGTTATCAAAGCACATCCAACTAACAGTGACAAAAAAAGGATATGAACTCCGTATCAATAACAAAATATACGACAACTCGAAAAGCTATTTTGTATTGACCTCCGACTATCTGCAAAGCGGAGGAGACAACATGACTTTCTTTAAAGAACCTCTTCAAAAAACTTCTCTAGACTATAAAATGCGAGATGCCATCATTGACTATTTTAAAAGTGTAGACACCTTAAAAAGCAACTTAGACCAACGTTTTATCAAAAAGTAATATGGACAGAAGAAAATTTATACAACAAACCGCAGCAGCGGCTTCCTTAACAGCTATTGGAGGTCTTACTATGCCTTCTATTGATATTAAAAGCAAGAAGCACATTACCATTTTACACACCAACGATACCCATAGTCACATAGAACCTTTTGAAGCGTCTCATTACAAATATGCAAACAAAGGAGGTGTTGCCAGAAGAGCCACAGCGGTAGAATCAATTCGAAATGAAAACCCAAACACACTACTTTTGGATGCTGGTGATATCTTTCAAGGAACGCCCTATTTTAATTATTTTGGAGGAGAATTAGAGTTCAAATTAATGAGCATGTTAAAATATGATTTAGCAACCATAGGAAATCATGATTTTGATAATAGTATTGAAGGACTTTACAAACAATTACCGAATGCAAACTTCAACTTTGTTTCTGCCAATTACGATTTTAAGAACACCATTCTAGACAGTCATGTAAAACCCTACCAAACCTTTTTTAAAGACGGTATAAAAATTGGTGTTTTTGGTCTTGGAGTGAAACTACAAGGATTGGTGCATCCAAAAATGTATAAAGAAACCAAGTATTTAGACCCTTTGGAAATCTCTCAAGACATGAGCAGAATTTTAAAAGAAGAGGAACATTGCGATTTAATTATTTGTCTCTCTCATTTAGGATATCATTATAAAAACAAACCTGATAAAATTTCTGATTTAAAACTTGCGAAAGCCAGCAAAAACATAGATCTCATTATAGGTGGACATACCCATACGTTCTTACCAAAACCAACAGTTGTTCGAAATAGCATTGATGAAAATGTCTTGGTCAATCAAGTAGGTTGCTATGGCATTAACATTGGGAGAATCGACTTCTACTTTGATGTATACAATCAGAAAATAGCGCAAGGGAAAACAATACTGGTATAAGCAGAAAAAACGCATCATCTTGCATGATAAATACAAACTCTATTGTCCAAGCAATGCATAGAAAGTAGCGTGAGCTTCTCGGATAAAATACTCGAGACAAATTAAAACGAGGTATCTAAAGTCCTTTTGACACTTTACATACCTCGAATTACTTTAATACTGAGCGCTTAGAGCTGACTTTGCAATCATTGATTTACAGATAAGAAATTGTGCTAAAATATAGGTTACCATAATCGATACACCATACAATTGATGCGGTTGATAAAACCTATTCAAAGCAATTAAACTATCTGACAGCATAAAAATAAGAGCCCCCATGAACAACCATAAGTTTTCGGTAGACTTATTGCCTCGGTAATTTAATAAAGCTATGGATCCAAATGTTGAAATTGTAATTCCATAGACCACAACAGGCACTAACATACCTCCTAAGTTTGGATAAATCAAATACATTAAAACACCAAATAAAAGAACAAAAGGCACTGCTGATGTAATCATCTTTGCTGTCAAGTCTTTCGGCAGAAAGCCTACAGTTAGTTTTATATAGACCAAATGCCCCAATAAAAAAGAAGCCAAGCCATAGGTGAAGAAATCAGCACCTTCGAATAGCAAGAAAACATCTCCAACGCAGCAGCAAAACATCCCAAATACATACCAAAAAACAGGTGTCTTTGTTGATACTAAGTACACCACAGCCAGTAAGGTTAACAACATGGGTTTTGAATAAAGTTCTATGACTTGGTTACCTGAAATAACAGCATAGACATCTGCAATGGCTGCACTAAAAAATAACGCCATAGCAATGGTAATTTTAATTTGATTTTTCATAGTTCGTTTATATAGATTTAAGACTATTGTATTGCAACAATGTTACATTGCTTAAGAAATCAGTTTTAGAAAATCCTGTTCAGAAATAATTGGTATACCGAGTGTTTCAGCTTTAGCCAACTTACTTGGTCCCATATTATCTCCAGCCACAATATATGTGGTTTTTTTTGAAATAGAGCTACTCACTTTCCCTCCATTATCTTCAATGGCTTTTTTCAATTCATTTCTAGAGAGTTGATAAAAAACACCTGAAACTACAAATATAGACCCTTGTAATGTATCTGTTTGATGCGCCATGCTCTCTGCAGATAAAGCTAACTGAACTCCTGCTAATTTTAATCGATCTATTAGTTGAATATTCCCTAAATCATTCGAAAAATCAATAATACTCTGGGCAATTCTATCGCCAATTTCATCCACTGAAATTAAGGTATCAAAATCTGCAGTCATGAGCACATCTATGGACTTAAAATGCTTTGCAAGCTTTTTAGCAACCGTCTCTCCAACAAATCGAATGCCCAATGCAAACAATACTTTTTCGAATGGAATCTCTTTCGACTTTTCAATACCAGTTATCATATTCTGAGCAGATTTCTCTGCCATTCTCTCTAAAGGCAGTACTTGATCTACCCGCAAATCATACAAATCTACATAATTCTGAATGAGGCCTTCCTTACGCAATAAATCAACAGTTTCTCCTCCTAAACCATCAATATCCATGGCCTTCCTGCTGATAAAGTGTTGAATTCTTCCCGTGATTTGAGGAGCACAACCAAATTCATTGGGACAGTAATGCTTTGCATCACCTACTGTTCTTACCAATTCCGTAGCACATACCGGGCAATGAGTAGCATACATCGTTGGTGCTGAATCCTGGGGTCTTTTCGAAATATCTACCGCAACAATTTTAGGTATAATTTCGCCTCCTTTTTCAACAAAAACAGTATCATTTACTCTAATATCTAACTTCGCTATTTGATCTGCATTGTGCAATGAAGCCCGTTTTACAGTGGTGCCTGCTAACTGCACAGGAACAAGGTTCGCAACTGGAGTAATCGCTCCTGTTCGACCAACCTGATACGTTATTTCTTGTAAAACGGTAGCAACTTGATCTGCTTTAAACTTATACGCAATTGCCCAGCGAGGTGCTTTTGCGGTGTAACCTAACTCTTCTTGTTGCTGTAAATTATTTACTTTAATCACAACGCCATCGGTTTCATAAGGCAACTCATTTCTTTTGACATCCCAATACTGCACAAATTCAAAAACAGCATCAATACTCTTTGCCAGCGCAATTGTTTTTGGGACTTTGAAACCCACCTTTCGCGCATTCTCTAGACTTTCAAAATGTGTCTTATACTTACGTTCTTCTGTAACTACTTGGTACAGTAAACAATCCAATGGTCGTTTTGCGACCTCTCCGCTATCCTGAAGCTTTAAACTACCACTTGCTGTATTTCTAGGATTCTTATATTCTTCTTCTCCATTTGCAAGACGCTCTTCATTCATTTTATGAAAACCATCAAGAGGTAAAATGATTTCACCTCGCATTTCAAAATTGCGAACAAAAGTTTCACTCAAGGTTAATGGAATCGATTTTATGGTTCTAATATTTGCTGTAACAGCATCTCCTTGAAAACCATCTCCTCGCGTAACTGCCTGCACGAATTCACCATTTTCATAGGTTAAATTAATCGATGCTCCATCGTACTTTAATTCACATGTATACTCAACATCTTCTGTTCCTAGTAGTTTTTGAATCCGTTTTTCCCAATCTAACAAGTCGTCTTTAGAATAAGAATTATCTAGAGAATACATCCGATTTTTGTGAGTTACGGTCTCAAAGTTTTTAGTAATGGAACCACCTACTCGCTGTGTTGGAGAGTTGGCATCAAAATACTGAGGATATGCTGTTTCTAACTTTTCCAACGCTTTCAATTTGATATCAAAATCATAATCGGAAATCGTTGCACTGTCTAATACATAATAGTTGTAGTTGTGTTGGTTAAGCTCTTCTCTTAACTCGTGTAATTGTTGCTGAATTTTGTTCATGTAGCAAAAGCTCGTTTCTTTCTAATCTTTTTTGGCACCTATTGACAGATTCAATTCATTTTTAAGCCATTCCTATCCTTGTTCTTGTCCTCTTAAAAACAACGATGAATAGCAATATCATTGGCATCTCATTTGGAAGGCTAAAAATAGCGAAAAAACGACAAGCTAAAAAAGAAAAAGCCGAAACAGTTGTTTCGGCTTTTTTTCCTTGATCTCTATCTACTAGTAGTACGTATAACGTCTTACTTTTGCAATGTGTTTTGCCAAACGCATTACCTGATGCGAATAGCCATACTCATTATCGTACCAGACATAAATTACAATACTGTTTCCCTTTGCAATAGTGGCTTTACTATCAAAAATTGATGGAGAAGGTGAACCTATAATATCAGAAGAAACTAACTCGTTATCAATCGAATATTTAATTTGCTCTACCAAGTCACCTTCTAATGCATATTGCTTCATGATTGCATTAACCGCCTCAACAGTAACTTCACTATGCAACTGCAAACTTAGAATTGCCAATGAACCATTTGGAACAGGAACTCTAATTGCGTTTGAAGTCAATTTCCCATCTAGCATTGGCAATGCTTTTGCTACTGCTTTACCAGCTCCGGTTTCGGTAATAACCATATTCAATGCTGCTGCCCTACCTCTTCGATACTTGCCATGCATATTATCTACCAAATTTTGATCATTTGTATAGGCATGAATGGTTTCTAAATGTCCTTTGTCAATACCGAAACTATCTTCTAATACTTTTAAAACAGGTGTAATGGCATTTGTTGTACAAGAAGCAGCAGAAAAAATATCTACTTTATCTGGATTGTTTTGCTGGTGATTCACACCATGTACAATATTCGGAATCCCCTTACCTGGTGCAGTTAATAACACCTTACTTGCTCCATTGGGCACGAGATGTCTGCTCAACGCTTCTTTATCTCTAAAAGCACCTGTATTATCAATAATTAATGCATCGTTAATTCCGTATGCAGTATAGTCAATATCTTCTGGTTGTTTTGCCGAAATCATGTGAACCGTCGTACCGTTTATGATTAATGCATTGTTTTCTTCATCTACTTGCACTGTCCCTAGGAAGTCTCCATGAACAGAATCAATACTTAGCAAAGAAGCTCTTTTTTCTAATACGGTTTTCGTAATTTCTCCACGAGTAACAACAGCTCTTAAACGCAACTGCGCTCCCTTACCCATTTTATTCATTAACTCACGAGCTAACAAACGTCCTATTCTTCCAAAACCGTATAATACAACATCTTTAGGCTGAATGTCATTGACGTCAGCAGCGCCTCTCAATTGGTTCTTTACAAATGACATTTTATCTGAACAAGCTGCTTCATTGAGTTGACATTCATAAGCCAATTTTCCAATATCTAATTTTGAAGAAGGCAAGGTCAATTCTTGAATCGCTTTTGCAATATCTAGTGCATCAAAAATGGTGATAGGTTTCGCTACAAATTCATCTGAATAGGTAATTAGATTTAAAACCTCACTTGCTCTTTTATCGACTAATTGATTTCTAAAAATAACCAATTCAATCGATTTGTCATACCATAAATCATTGACAATATTGATAAATTCTACAGCTGCTCTTCTCGTTTGCGTTTGCAAAGCAACTTCTTCTTCATAATTTGTTGTTGTTAACATAGTTGTGCTCTATCGTTTGTTTAAATTTTTTTGCAAACATACTTATTTCAATCGATTTCGTAACTATATTTCACACGAAATGTAGGTATTTAAAAAAAAGTTCAAAGAAGACCGAAACAGACACAAATTATCTAAATCTAAAACGTTCTTTGACGCCTTCCGGACTTTGCATTTCTATTTCAATTCTATACCTGCGGTCTTTGCCTAGAGTTTCCAAAATAGCAAGTGCCTTTTTTGCTGTTTTTATTGGCGTATTATTAATTTTAGTAATGATGTAATTCTTTAAGCTATTGTTTCCTTCATCATCCAATGTTCTAAAAATCCACACGCCATTTTTTAACTTATTTTTTTTCAAATCTTTAGCTGACATATTTTTTAATTCCCACTGAAAAGCTTCGGAAACATAGCGGATCTCTTTTTTTGAAAGCTTTACCTCTTTGGTAAGCAACTCACCGGAACGTTCAACAGTAACAAGTACCAATTCATTTGGCTTCTTCGCTTTCAATTGTCCTTTTAAATCAGAAAACTTTGAAATACTTACATTGTTTATCTTTTTTATGACATCTCCTGCTGATAATCCTGATTTTTTAGCTTCACTTTGCTCATTAAAACCATCAATTCTAACCCCGCTCTCTGCATACTCCTGATCGATATAAATTCCAAGCACTGCTTCTTGTACACTTCCAAACTCTATCAAATCTTCAATTACTTTCTTAGCGATATTAGAGGGTACGGCAAATGAATACCCAACAAAAGAGCCTGTTTTAGATGAAATTGCAGTATTAATTCCTATCAATTCTCCCCGTGTATTTACCAAAGCACCGCCACTATTGCCCGGATTCACAGCAGCATCTGTTTGAATAAATGAATCTATTCCTGAGTTCCCTTGTAAATCTCTCCCTTTAGCACTAACAATACCAGCCGTTACTGTAGAGGTTAAATTGTATGGATTTCCAACTGCCAAGACCCATTCTCCAATTTGAACAGCATCTGAATTTGCAAAAGGAATATATGCTAATACTTCATCTGAATCTATTTTTAACAAGGCGATATCATTTTCTTGATCTGTACCAATCAACTCGGCCTTGTACTTTTTTTGATTGTTTAACGTGACCTCTAGAGAAGTAGCGTCATCAATCACATGATTATTTGTTACGATATAACCATCCGCTGAAATTACAACACCGCTTCCGGTCCCAACTTGTTCATATTTTCGGGTGCCATTGCCCCTTCCGAACCAATACTCTAATGACCGATTCGATTGTGTTTTTATGGCTGTATTTTTAACATGAACGACAGCATGCACTGTTTTTTCTGCCGCTTCGGTAAAATTTATTGGTGCATTTGAAATGTCATTTTTAGTATTTCCATAAGCAGATTGTATCACTTTCGGAATAGACGAAACCGAACGCTCAATAATGACTTGAGGCTTTTCTAAAAACATCTTATAACCTCCTAGTGTTAAAACTCCTCCCAAAACGGCAATCCCTAATAAACGAGCTGTTTTTTTCATGATGTGTACATTTAAATTTTCGAATCTCTCAAAGATACAATTTTATCATCTCAGAAGAAATCTGTTTAACGCTCTTTAACGATTTTTAACCGACTTTTAACAGCGTTCTTTGAAGGGATAAATTGCTATATTTGCAACGTATGATATTCACCTTTTACAAATACCAAGGAACGGGAAATGACTTCATAATGATTGACAATAGAGATCAGTCATTCCCAAAAGACAACCTCGAACTTATAGCGACCCTGTGTAATAGACATTTTGGTATTGGAGCAGATGGCATTATTTTAATTGAAAATGATGAGAAAGTTGATTTTAAAATGCGTTATTTCAATGCAGATGGCAGTGAAACTTTCTGTGGAAATGGTGCAAGATGCGCTGTAGCCTTTGCTTATTTTTTAGAAATAATAACGTGTAAAACGACCTTTAACGCTTGCGATGGCGATCACCAAGCAGAAATTGAAAACGACCTTATTTCTCTTCAAATGATTGATGTAGATGACATTTCTATCATAGATAACACTGCATTTCTATATACCGGAACTCAGCATCATGTTGAACTTGTTGACAAACTCGATGACTATCCTGTGTATAAACACGGAAAAAAGATAAGAAACAGCTACGATTTCCCGGGTAGTAATGTAAATTTTGTTCAAAAAATAAATAACAATACGTTCAGAGTTCGAACCTATGAAAAGGGCGTAGAAGGCGAAACATTAGCTTGTGGAACAGGTGTCACTGCTGCAGCGATTGCCATGCATAGTATAAAGCAAACCGCGTCTCATGCTATCACTTTACCTGTTGAAGGTGGCCTTCTTGAAGTGAGCTTTGACGTTGTAAACAATAACTATAGAAATATCTGCCTCAAAGGGCCTGCGCAGTTTGTTTTTAAAGGATCCTTCGATACAGAATGAAAACACTTACAGGAAATAACATTATATTAAGAGCATTAGAACCAGAAGACTTAGGCTTTCTATTTGAAACAGAAAACAACGAATCTTTTTGGGAAGTTAGTCATACCTTAAAGCCTTTTTCGAAATTTTTATTAAAACAGTACTTAGAAAATGTGCATTTAGATATTTTTGAAGCAAAACAATTGCGTTTGGTCATTGTAGAAAAAATAAACAATACCTCTATTGGAATGATTGACTTGTTTGATTTTAACCCACAGCATAAAAGAGCTGGTATTGGCATCTTAATTCATGAAAAACACCAAAACAATGGATTCGCCTCTGAAGCACTTAAACTACTCATATCGTATGGCTTTCAACACTTAGGTTTGCATCAATTATACGCCAATATTACTACAGACAATGCCAAGAGTATTGCCCTATTTAAAAAACACCTATTTACTGAAGTTGGCCTGAAGAAAGATTGGATTTTCAGCAATGGTAAATTTAAAGATGAACTTTTATTTCAGCGTATCAATGCATAAAAAGAAACTACTTTTAATAAGTATTAGCTTAGTTCTAACCATTTCTAGTATTGTCATATTCACACTCTTTCAGAGGGTGTACGGAATAAACACTACAACAGAAGGCTTTGTTTTTGTAAAGACAAATAGCACCTTACAAGATTTAGAAAATGAAATAAGCCCATTTTTAAAAGACCTATCATCTTTTACTTGGGTAGCAAAGCAAAAAAAATACACCAAAAGAATAAGAGCGGGTAAGTTTAAAATCGAAAAAGGAATATCTAATAATGATTTGGTTAATCTGCTGAGAAGTGGTAAACAAGCCACTGTAAATGTAACCTTTAACAATCAACATTCAATTCAAAAATTGGCTGGTAGAATTGCTACACAAATTGAAGCAGATAGTATCTCTATTTTAAATGCGCTATTAGAGACCTCTTTTTTACAATCGTCTGCATTTACGAACAAATCTATCTTGGGTATGCTTGTGCCAAACAGTTATGATTTCTACTGGAACACTTCTGCTACGCAATTTAGAAAGCGAATGCATCAGGAATACCTTTCTTTTTGGACAGAAGAAAGAGTCAATAAAGCAAAAGCACTCAAATTAAATAAAACAGAAGTCATTGCTCTCGCCTCTATTGTTCAAAAAGAAACAGCTAAAGTGTCTGAAAGACCTATGGTAGCCGGATTGTATTTAAACAGAATACAGCGAGGCATCCCGCTACAAGCAGACCCCACAATTATCTATGCCTTAAAAGAAAAATACGGACAAGAGTTTGCGGTAAAAAGAGTTCTTTTAAAAGATTTAAAAATAAAATCTCCGTACAACACATACCTCCACAAGGGTATTCCTCCTTCGCTAATTGCAATGCCTGATATTTCTTCAATTGATGCGGTTTTATTCCCTGCAAAACACAAGTATATTTATATGTGCGCAAGTGTTGACAAAATTGGATATCATGCCTTTGCAGTTTCTCTAAGACAACACAATAGAAATGCAGCAAAATACCATCGTTGGATGAATAAACAAGGAATCAACAGATAATAAAAATGTTGAGACAGCTTCTTTTATATGGCATTGTAATATGCAGTTTGTTCAATGCGAATGCGCAAAACAACTCTTTTTATAAGAAATCAGACACACTGAATACCAACAGAAAAAATGCAGTCATTATTACAGAAGCGGCATTATCTATAGGAACTTTAGTTGCGCTGAATCATCTCTGGTATGCAGACTACCCTCGCTCAAATTTCCATTTCACAAATGACAATAAACAGTGGAAACAGGTTGACAAAGCTGGCCATGCCATGACCTCCTATTATTTAGGTAAAGTTGGCATGGATGTTTTAGACTGGACTGGTATTGATAAAAAAAATCAATTAATATATGGTGCAACACTTGGTTTTACATTTTTAACAGCCATTGAAACTTTAGATGGTTTTTCTAAAAAATGGGGTGCCTCTTGGGGAGATATTTTAGCCAATGCAAGCGGTACTGGTGTATTAATTGGACAAGAATTAATTTGGAACGAACAACGCATACTTTTAAAATATTCTTTCAACACAACAGCATACGCAAAACAACGACCCTCAGTATTAGGAGATGGTTATCTTCAGCAGGCTTTAAAAGATTACAACGGACAAACCTATTGGATATCTGCCAATATTTGGTCTTTTAACAAAGAAGGTCAATTTCCGAAATGGCTAAATATTGCTTTGGGATATGGAGCTGAAGGGATGCTATATGGTAAAATAGATGAAACCAATCAATTCCTCCAAAACCCATATCGCCAGTTCTATTTGAGCTTAGATGTGGACTTGACAAAAATAAAAACAAATTCGACATTCTTAAAGACTTTGTTCTCTGCTATCAATTTCATAAAGATTCCATCACCTACGTTAGAATATAGTAGTAAAAACGGATTTACATTTCATTATCTACATTTTTAAAAACCTTAAAAATACTGATAATCAGCTATTTATAAAATAATTTGTATCTTTGCAGTGCTTAACAGAAAGTACTATACTATTAGATATTTTTTATTGATTATCGGAATTGCCCTTTTTCCGAACAACTCAGTTGTTAGAGACAAAAAGGAAGAGAAGAGCTCAACAAGAATTATTACAGCTATACATTATAAGCATAGCGACATCTTATTTTTGAAAAATAACTTTACCGCCTTTAAAGAAGCATTAGCCTTTAAAGAATCACAGGGTAAATATACAGCAATAAACACACTGGGCTATTTAGGCAAGTATCAATTTGGACTCACCACTTTAGAGCGATTTCAGATTAGAAATGCACAAGTATTTTTAAAAAATCCTGAATTACAAGAAAAAGCATTTTTGGCTTTGTGCTCTGTAAATAAATGGATTTTAAGAAAAGATATTCGACGTAAAGTTGGTACAACAATTAATGGAATTGCAATAACAGAGTCTGGTATCTTAGCAGCTGCACATTTAAGTGGTGCAGGAAATGTAAAAAAATACCTGCGTTCTAACGGAAAATACAATTTAAGCGATGCCTACGGTTCTTCAATTGAACATTACATGCAAAAGTTTGCTGGATATGACCTGTCAGAAATAACAGCAAACAGAACGGCTAGTATTTAATGTTCTTTATGAATGATAAAAATGGCGGGTCTTTTATGTAGGTCTGGATGTTCATTTTTCCACCCTCTCACCTCTTTGGTTTTTATATATTCTGAGGAAAGTGTAATATCTGCCGCAATGCATAAATATGTTGTGGGAGACAAAAAAGATTTTAAATCTGCCAATAACTTTTCATTTCTATAGGGTGTTTCAATAAATATTTGAGACTGATCTTTATCTTTAGATAATTTTTCCAATGCTTTAATTGCTTTTTTACGATCACCTTTATCAATGGGTAAATAGCCATTAAAAGCAAAACTTTGCCCATTCATACCAGAACTCATCATAGCCATTAAAATTGATGAAGGCCCAACTAATGGAACCACCTGAACACCTTTATCATGTGCCAACTTCACAATAGTTGCTCCGGGATCTGCAACAGCTGGAACCCCTGCTTCTGATAGCAAACCAACAGAAACACCCTCGTTACATACATCCAAATATGAGCGTGTTTCTAAAACATCTGCATACTTGTCTAGCATCATTATTTTTAAGGATGCCTGTGATTTCTTAGGGGTAATTTTTTTTATAAATCGCCTTGCAGATTTTTCATTTTCAACAATAAAAAAATCTATTTCTTCGACAACTTTTTTTACAGACAACGGCATTACCTCTAGCGGCTCATTATCTCCTAATGTGGTTGGAATTAAATAAAGTTTACCCTTCATATTTCTTTTCAATTTTAGAGGCGATACGATCACAGGCTTCATCTAACATGTTATAAACAGTTTCAAAACCGTCTTTACTGCCATAATAAGGATCTGGAACTTCATGATTCGAATCAAAGTCAAGTGCATTTAAAATAAGATGTACTTTCTGCTCATCCTCAGAATTTCGAGCCAAAGAGATCAAATGCTGTAAATTACTAGTATCCATTGCAAAAATAAAGTCAAAAGTATCAAAATCTTCTACAACAAATTTTCGAGCACGTTGCTTTGTGATGTCGATTCCGTTTTTTCTTGCAACCTCAATTGACCTGCTATCAGGCAACTTACCCACATGATACGCGGCAGTACCTGCTGAGTCAACGAACATATTATTTGCTTGTAATTTTGATTTAAAAATACCTTCTGCAAGAGGAGAACGACAAATATTCCCCAAACATACCATAAGTATTTTCATAATAAAGTATTTAGAAAGTCAACTTTTTCGTTAAGTCGTCTACGTATTTTCTGAATTGCTTATCGGTCTCTGTTAAATTATCAACTGTTTTACAAGCATGCAACACTGTTGCATGGTCTCTATGACCAATTTGAGAACCGATACTTGCTAATGATGATTTTGTCATGCGTTTCGCAAAATACATTGCCAACTGTCTAGCCTGGACAATATGGCGTTTTCTAGTTTTTGATTGCAAAGTAGCAACATCCATATCGAAGTACTTCGAAACTACTTTTTGAATATAATCAATGGAGACCTCCTTTTTCGTATTCTTTACAAATTTATCTACAATTTGTCTAGCCAACTCCAATGTATAATCTCTTCTATTAAAGGAGGCTTGTGCAATCATAGAAATAACAACACCTTCCAACTCTCGAACATTCGATTTGATGTTCTTAGCAATATATTCTACAATATCTTCTGGCATGATCACACCATCTCTGAATAGCTTATTTTGAAGAATTGAAATTCTTGTTTCAAAATCTGGCGATTGCAATTCTGCAGATAAGCCCCATTTAAAACGTGATAATAAACGTTGTTCAATGTCTTGCATGTCAACAGGCGCTTTATCTGAAGTTAAAATTACCTGTTTTCCATTTTGATGTAAATGATTAAAAATATGGAAAAATACATCTTGAGTCCCTGTTTTTCCGGAAAGAAATTGAACATCGTCAATAATTAATACGTCAATCATTTGATAAAAATGAATAAAATCATTTCTAGTATTCGATTTTACAGAGTCTATGAACTGTTGTGTAAATTTCTCTGAAGAAATATAGAGAACAGTTTTATCTGGATATTTATCTTTGATATCAATACCTATCGCATGTGCAATATGTGTTTTTCCTAGGCCTACACCTCCATAAATCAATAAAGGATTAAACGAGGTACCTCCCGGTTTATTTGCCACAGCCATACCTGCTGAACGTGCCAAACGATTTGAATCTCCTTCTACAAAATTATTAAAATTGTAATTTGGATTTAACTGAGATTCTATTTTTACTTTTTGCAACCCAGGAATTACAAAAGGATTTCTTAATTCTCTGTCTTTCACCTCCAAGGGAACAGCTACTTTTTGAGGCTTCAAAGGGTTTCTATTCGCGCTTGGAATTTTTACAATCTGCGGGCTATTGCTGCTGTAGGTGTTTTCCATACGAACGTCATAAATTAACTTGGCATCTTTACCCAGCTCCCTAACTAAAGAAACTCTTAGTAATTTTATATAATGCTCTTCTAACCATTCATAAAAGAATTTACTAGGTACTTGAATTGTTAAAGCTTCACCAGACATTTTTATTGGTTTGATTGGTTCAAACCATGTTTTATACGCTTGCGGTTTTATATTGTCTTTAATAAAACAAAGGCACTCGTTCCAAACTGAGTCAGCAGTTTTAGTCATTCTTTTTTTTGCAGGTATTTGGTTAATAAATTGTTCTGTGTAGGAATTTCAATCCTCTATCAATAGCTACACAAAAGTGTGAATAAAATTCAGTATAAAAAAATGAATTTACTATTGATTATTAACTATTTTTTTTGTAGAATCGAACTTAAAAAAAATAGAGTTCATGATTTCACAGTACACCTCTTTTAGAATACGCTATGGAGAAACAGATCAAATGGGAGTTGTTTACCATGGTAATTATGCCCAATTCCTTGAGATGGGAAGGATTGATTGGCTCAGATCTCTTGATATATCTTACAAAAACATGGAGGAAAACAATGTTATACTCCCTGTTATTTCGCTGCAATGTAATTTCAAAAAATCCGCAGAATTCGATGATGAAATTACAGTAAAAACCACACTAAAAAAAATACCAAGTGTTAAAATTGAGTTTGAATACGAAATCACCAATCAAAAAAACGAACTATTAACAACAGGAAACACCATTTTAGCCTTTATAAATAAGACAACTAAAAAACCGATGAGATGCCCGGAATATATTTTACAAAAATTAAATGACGAAGAATTTAGAGCTTCTTTATAGAAACTTTATAAAGATTTGTAAAAAGGTCAAAAATTATAGAAGCCTCTTTTTTACGAACAGAAATAATGTACTTACAATCCATTTCTAATTGTTGCGAAACAATTAGAATATTCCGCTCCTTAATAATTCTCATTACTTTACTCATAAGTTCATAGTCAAAAGAGAGCTGAAACGAAATCTTGATTGTTTTTTCAAGAATTCCAGAAGCTTCTAAGGCTAATTTTGCAGAACTTCTATAGGCATTAATCAAACCTCCTACTCCTAATTTTGTTCCTCCAAAATAACGAACTGAAACAATTAAAATATTAGTGACTGAAAAGGCTTGAATTTGACCATAAATTGGCATTCCCGCCGAGTTGCTCGGCTCTCCATCATCATTCGCCCTAAATCGAACTGTTTCTAACCCAAACTGCCAAGCATAACAAAAATGACGGGCAGCATGATGCTTCTTTTTCAAACCATCAATTGCCTCTTTTACATCGTTTTCATTTAACACAGGAAAAGCATATCCAAAAAACTTACTATTTCTATCTTTAAACAATGTCTCTTCTGAGGGCTTTTCTATGGTTTTATAGGTATCTTCCATTACGCTACTGTAACTAACACAATTCCCAAAATTGCCAATAAAATTCCAATTTTATTTTTCAAACTAAACTTTTCTTTAAATAAAATAAATCCTACTAACGTAGATACAATAACAATACTCACATTATTTATTGTAAAAAGGGTTGAACTTTCAAATCCTTTTGTCTGCAATGCTTTTATCAAAAACACAATAGAATAATAATTTGGCACTCCCAACACAAGCCCTGCAACAATATTTTTTAGACCAAATGGCTCCGGATTTCTGATCGTTTTAAAGCCTAAAATGATTAGCCCAAAAAAGGCAGCAAAACCAAATAAACTTCCTGAAAAAACCTCAACTTCATTTTCTGCCACGTACATATTCTGAACGTATTTCAGCGTAGTATCTATGGTTCCTGAGCCCAAAAAAAGAATAATTGGCAGTAACAAACCTGCTTTTTCATGTTTCTCATCAGTCTCTTTAACAGAGGCTAAATAGACCGCGACAAGTGCTATTACTATTCCAATAATTTTAAATAACCCCAAAGATTCATCGTACAGATAGACTCCAAAAAGAATAGGCACGACTACTGACATTTTTCCTGCAACTGAAACAACAGAGACACCATTTCGCTGAGCTGTTAATGCCATTACAAAAAATATAGAAACGAATAGGAGCCCCAAAGAAAGAGCTCCATAAACCCAAGGTTGTTGCAATATTCCAGTCACTGATATGGTACCTTCTGCAAGTGAAAAACCTAAAGTAAGTGCAACTATATAATTGATTACAATTGCCTTTAAAGTGTCTATTTTATAAATATCAAAATATTTAAAAATCACAAATAATGATGTTGAAAAAACAACACTTAACAAT
>JBELDQ010000011.1:0-21892 GCA_042094215.1 Polaribacter sp.
AATGTCTTATTCATTTCGAATCATCAGACATATTTTGCTGATGTTGCAGCCATGTTTCATGTCTTTAATGCTTCATTAAAAGGAAGAGTAGATAACATAGAAAACATTGGCTATATATGGAATCCTAAGTTAAATATGTACTTTGTAGCGGCAGGAGAAACCATGAAGGCAGGTATACTGCCTAAATTATTTGCATATGCCGGTTCTGTTTCTATTGACAGAACTTGGAGAAGTAACGGTCAGAACGTAAAGAGACAGGTGAAAAATTCTGACATTTCGAATATTGGAAAAGCATTGAGCGACGGATGGGTCATTACCTTCCCACAAGGAACAACAACGGCATTCAAACCCATTAGAAGAGGAACTGCACACTTGATAAAAACGTATAAACCTACCGTAGTACCTATTGTTATAGATGGTTTTAGACGATCATTTGATAAAAAAGGACTCGCCATAAAAAAACGAAATGTGTTACAATCTATGGTTATAAAAGAACCTTTATCAATAGATTACGAAAACGAAGACATTCCAAGCATTGTAGAAAAAATTGAATTCGCAATTGAACAACATCCATCATTTTTAAAAGTTCTCTCCGTTGAAGAATATGCAAAACAGGAAGAAGAACTTAACAAAAAAAGGGCTTTTTGGAATTAGTAACATCTTCAAAAAGTGTGCAATTAAACTGCACACTTTTTGAAGATTGCAGCTAGCCTAACCATGCATTCATCATCCACATAGTTTTCTCCTGTTCTGATATAAAGTCACTCATTAAACTATTGGTACCTTCATCATCTGCCTCTGCAGACAACGCTAAAATTTTACGTTCAATTATCAACAAGATAGTTAAAGAGTTTATAATCAAAGAGACACCCTCCTCATCGTTTGAAACTTCATGAATAACTGGCACTGTAGCGATATCCATGTATTCATTGAATGTATGTAAAGGTTTTCCTTTGAGCGTGAGTATTCGTTCAGCAATCACGTCTACTTTATCTTGAGTATCTGTATACAGTTCCTCAAATTTCGCATGCAATTCAAAGAAGTTCCTCCCTTTGATATTCCAATGCAACCCTCTCAAACTTTGGTAATACACTTGTAAATTTGCTAAAAGTGTATTTAGTTCTCGGGCTAATGACTCTGCTTTTTCTTGATCCAATCCTACGATAGTTTTACTCATAATAGTATGTATTTGTTTTTTTTCTAGTACACATCAAAAATAATTGAATATTTCTTACCAAAACTATAAATACAATTGATAGTTTTAATATATTTATCGAAAATATTGATACCATGACCATCACACAATTAAAATATATACTTTCAGTAGCCAAATATCAAAATTTCACGGTTGCAGCAGAACATAGTTTTGTTACCCAACCAACACTGAGCATGCAAATTCAAAAACTAGAAGACGAACTAGAGGCAAAACTATTTAACAGATCAAAGAAACCCATTGAGCTGACGGAAATCGGGAAAAAAGTAGTTGAACAAGCTAAGATAATTGTGGATGAAAGTACCAGGATTACGGATATTGTACATCAACAAAAGGGGTTTATCGGAGGTGAATTTAAAATTGGCATCATCCCTACTATCATGCCAACTCTCCTGCCAATGTTTTTAACCAACTTCACAAATAAATACCCAAAGGTAAAATTGATTATTGAAGAGTTAACCACCGATGAAATTATTAGAAAATTAACTGATGGTCATATTGATGCTGCGATTGCGGCAACGCCATTAGAAAATGAGGCTATCAAAGAGCGTCCCTTATATTATGAACCTTTTCTCGGACTAATTCCGCAAGGACACCGACTATTTAAACATAAGAACATCAATATAAACGAATTAGAAGTAGATGATATTCTATTATTAGAAGATGGGCATTGCTTTAAAGAGAGTGTCTTAAATTTATGCAGAAACTACAGAAGCGACACAAATAGAAATTTTCAATTGCAGAGTGGTAGTTTTGACACGCTAATTAAATTATCTAAAGAAGGTTTAGGCATGACATTACTTCCGTACCTGCAGACTTTAGACTTAAGCGATGCTGACAAGGTTTTTCTTAGAGAATTTGAAACACCACCTCCAGCTAGAGAAGTTAGTTTGATCTATCATAAGTCGCAACTAAAAATGCAATTAATCGAAGCATTAAAAACAGTAATTGATGGTGTAGTAAGAGGTGCTATTTCCTTTAGTGATGTTAAGATCATAAGTCCATTGCAGAAATAGCAAACAAAAAAAAAAGGAAGCTAAAGAGCTTCCTTTTTTTGTTTTGACTAAGAATTAAGCGTACATTTTTGCTCTTAATTCTTTGATGTTCGTATCCGATAAATACTCTTCAAAAGTGGTATATCTATCGATGGCTCCTTTTGGTGTAATTTCTATAATTCTATTTGCTACAGTTTGCGCAAACTCATGATCGTGAGTTGATAACAATACAGTTCCTTTAAAATTGATTAATGAATTGTTCAAGGCCTGAATAGATTCTAAATCTAAGTGATTTGTTGGCTCGTCTAATTGCAAAATATTGGCTCTGGTCATCATCATTCTAGACAACATACATCTTACTTTTTCTCCTCCAGAAAGCACATTACATTTCTTTAGCGCTTCTTCTCCACTAAAAATCATTTTCCCCAAGAAACCCCTAATAAATACTTCTTCTCTTTCTTCTTCTGTTTTTGCATATTGACGCAACCAATCTACAAGATCCAACTCTGGATTTTGAAAAAACGCAGCATTTTCAAGCGGCAAATAAGATTGATTCGTAGTCACTCCCCAACTAAATTCTCCTGCATCTGCAGTATCATTGCCATTAAGAATTTGATAAAAGGCAGTAACGGCTCTCGAATTTTTCGAAATAATTGCAACCTTATCTCCCTTGTTTAAATTGATATGGATGTCATTAAATAAATATTCTCCTTCAAACTTCTTCGACAACCCTTCTATATTCAAAATTTGATCTCCCGCTTCACGCTCACTTTTAAAAATAATCGCAGGATAACGTCTACTTGAAGGCTTTATTTCATCAACATTTAACTTGTCAATCATTTTCTTACGACTTGTTGCCTGCTTCGACTTCGCCATGTTTGCAGAAAATCGACGAATAAACTCTTCCAATTCCTTCTTCTTATCTTCTGCTTTTTTATTTGCTTGAGCTCTTTGTTTAGCTGCCAACTGACTCGATTCATACCAAAAAGTATAATTTCCTGAGAAATGATTGATTTTACCAAAATCAATATCAGATATATGCGTACAAACAGCATCTAAAAAGTGACGGTCATGCGATACAACAATAACTGTATTGTCATAATTGGCTAAAAAGTTTTCCAACCAAGAAATTGTTTCAAAATCTAAATCATTCGTTGGCTCATCCATAATTAATACATCAGGAGAACCAAACAGCGCTTGTGCAAGAAGCACCCTTACTTTTTGCTTTCCATCTAAATCTTTCATCAATGTATAATGCAAGTCCTCCTTTATCCCTAAATTAGATAACATCGAAGCCGCATCAGAATCTGCATTCCAACCATTCATTTCTTCAAAAGCTACTTGCAATTCTCCAATTTTCTCTGCATTTTCATCTGTATAATCGGCATACAAAGCATCCATCTCCTTTTTGATGGCAGACAATTCTTTATTCCCCATGATTACAGTTTCCAAAACTGGAATATCATCAAAAGCGAAGTGATCTTGAGACAATACAGACATTCTTTTACCTGGTTCTAGGTGCACATGACCAGAAGTTGGATCTTGCTTGCCTGAAATTATCTTTAAAAACGTAGATTTACCAGCACCATTTGCACCGATAACACCGTAACAGTTACCTTGCAAAAATTTGGTATTCACATCATCAAACAAAACTCTTTTGCCAAACTGAACAGATAAATTAGAAACTGAAAGCATCTTATAATAAATTTAAATTTTTTGCAAAAGTAAAAAATAAAATGCGAGATTGTGACTTTTTATCACGTTAAAAGTAAAAAGATAAATGCACAATGAATAATATGTCTTCATATAACAGCAAAGCTCTTTTTTTTATTACTTTTAGCTCCGAATTATGAAAAATTTTACAAATACTTTAACAGCTACTTAACATCCATTTATGCCGTTAAAAAGTAACTTTGTTCTTATTATAGTGTCGAATTTATGAGTAAAACTTTAAACTACATTTTTTGCCTCCTTATCATACTTCTTTTCAGCAGCTGTTCCTGCACTAAAAAAGATGATATGACTTACTTTGGAGGGAAAATTATAAATCCAAAGTCGGAATTTGTGCTGCTCTACCACCAAGAAACACTTATCGATAGCCTATTTTTAGATGAAAACGATAAGTTTATGGGGGCGTTTAAAGACTTTAAGGAAAATCTGTATACGTTTAAGCATGGAAATGAATTCCAACATGTCTATGTATCACCACAAGATAGTATCTTGATTCGTCTAAATACATGGGATTTTGACGAGACCTTGGTTTTTAGTGGTCAAGGTGCTGATAAGAATAATATTTTAACTGACTGGTTCTTAGAAGGAGAAAAAGAAGATAGAAGAATTGCTGATTTTTACTGGCTTTCTCCAACTGAATTTTCGAGTAAGATGGATTCTCTTCTGCTATTAAGAAAAGAAAACATTGATCGTTTTAAATCAAGAAACGAAGCTCTTTCTGAGCACTATTTGCATATTTTAAATATGGTTGCAAACTACCCTGTGTACAAAAGATATGAATCGTATCCAAGAAGACATCAGCAATTAAATAAATTAGAGCACTACCCCAAAACAGATGCGTCCTTCTATGACTTTCGTGAGCACATTGATCTTAATATTGATTCATTAAAGTATCTGAGACAATATACAAGCTATATTGCATACAGATTATACAACGATGTTCATGAGCAAGGAATTACACGAAGTTCTAGCGAATTTCTAGACGAGTTGTTACAGTCCATAGATAGCAACATAAGCAATGAAAAATTAAAGAACATTTTTCTCTATCAAATGCTTGTAAAAGATTTTCTAGAAAAATCTACTTGTGGATTGAATAAAAAATCGTTTCATAATTTTTTCAAGCTCAGCTCAAATATTGAAGATAAAAAACAAGTGCAACGGATCCTAAATGACGTTAAAAATTTGCATGGGAATAGTAGGTTAACAAATTTTAAAATTACAGACTACCTAAACACCAAGCGTGACATAATCAACATTACAAACAACAAAAACAACGTCATTCATTTCTGGACACCTAAGTACACCTCAAAAACACAGTTAAAAAAGAGATTTACTTACATCACAAACAAATTTCCAGAAGTTAATTTCATTTTAGTCAAAATTTCAGACATCCATACTGATTATGTTCATGGTATTGATATTAAAAATCAGTACTACTTGGAAGATACAAGTAAAGCTAACTTATTTCTAACAAGCAAACTACCAAGAACAATTTTAGTAAATAAGAAGGGAGAGATTGTTAACGGATACGCTAATATCAGATCACGTATATTTAACAAACAGATTGAAAACTTACAAAAAAATTAATTCATAGCGCATTCTATTTATTTTGTCGTACATTTGCACGTTTTTAATTTTTAGACAATTAAAGACTTAGTTGACTAATACCCAGTTCTTAAGTATTAGAAACTATCGCGACATATATAAACCGAGTTTGCAGATACTGGCGTCTGTGAATTCACAAAAATTCACAGAATGGCAACATTTTTAGATTTAGGGCTAAAACAAGAAATTACCAAGGCTCTTCAAGATTTAGGATACGAAAATCCTACAGTAATACAGGAAAAAGCAGTACCGCAAGTTATTGCATCAACACAAGATTTAAAAGCTTTTGCTCAAACCGGAACGGGGAAAACAGCTGCTTTTAGTTTACCTATAATAGAACAAATAGACTTTGATAGCCCGAACACACAAGCTATTATTTTGTCACCAACAAGAGAATTGGCTGTTCAGATTGGGAATAACATCAAAGAATTTTCTAAATATTTACCAAAAATAAAAACCACCACTGTGTATGGAGGGGCAAATATTGATGAGCAAATTCGTTCACTTAAAAGAGGCTCACAAATAGTTGTTGGAACCCCAGGTAGAACAGTAGACTTAATTAAACGAAGAGCATTAAAGCTAGGCAACATTCAATGGGTCGTTCTTGATGAAGCAGATGAGATGCTGAACATGGGCTTTAAAGATGAGTTAGATAAAGTACTCGAGGCTACTCCAGAAACAAAACAAACCTTATTATTTTCTGCAACATTCCCAAGAGAAGTGGAAGCAATTGCCAGAAATTATATGGACAACCCTGTAGAAATTACTTCAGGAGAAAAAAATAAAGGTTCAGATGATGTAAGTCATCAATACTATCTCATTAATGAGAGAACACGATACCCTGCATTAAAGAGAATCGCTGATGTAAACACCGACATTTACGCAATTGTATTTTGTAGAACACGTAGAGAAACCCAAGAAGTTGCCAACAACCTTATCAAAGACGGATACAGTGCTGATGCGCTGCATGGCGATCTATCTCAGGCACAACGTGATGGCGTTATGGATAAGTTTAGAAAGAAAAGCATACAAATACTTGTTGCAACAGATGTTGCTGCTCGTGGACTAGATGTGAATAATTTAACACATGTAATCAACCACAAACTACCAGATCAGATAGAAAATTACACACACAGGAGTGGTAGAACAGGTAGAGCAGGTAAAAAAGGAATTTCCATAGCATTAGTGAATGGGAAAGAGAAAGGAAAACTAAGACCTATAGAAAGAATTATTAAAAAGAAATTCATTGAAACTAAAGTTCCTAGTGGTAAAGAGATCTGTCAGAATCAATTAATGCATTTAATTGATAAGGTTCAAAATGTTGCTGTTAACACATCACAAATTGAGGAATTTTTGCCAAGTATTTATGAAAAATTAGAAGGCCTTGATAGAGAAGAACTCATTCAAAAATTTGTTTCACTAGAATTCAATAACTTTTTGTCATATTACGAGAATGCTCCTGATTTAAATGACCTTTCCGCATCTAGAAGAGGCGATGCTCCTTCTGGATCTAGAGGACGCGCTAGGGATGAAAATATGACACGTTTTTTCATCAATATTGGAAGAAAAGACAATATCAACCCTGCTCGTTTAATAGGTTTAATAAACGATCAGCGTATTACAGACAATATCGAAATAGGTGCTATAGATATTTTAGACACATTCTCTTTCTTTGAAATTGACAAAAATTTTGAAGCGGGTGCACTCGAGGCATTTGAAGAAAACAGACCAGAATATAACGGTAGAAATGTAAATATTGAAATCACTAACAAAGAACGTTCTGGCGGCGGAAGACGCGGTGGAGATAGAAAACGCGGAGGCGGCAGAAAAAGATCTTCTGAATCTAGAGGAGATGGCGGATTCGGCAGAAGACGTAGCGAAGCTGGAAAATCTGATAGACGAAGTACTGCTTCCGATAGAAAACCGAGATCGGGTGGTGACAGACAGTCTGGAGGATTTGGTAGAAGACGTAGAGAAAGATAATCTCTCTTTAACTTACAAAAAGCGCATCATTTCATTGATGCGCTTTTTTTTATCCGCAAACTAGAAAAAAAACATCTACCCATCCGGAAACATACCTAAAAAATTACAGCTCCTAACTATGCTGTTCCTATAGACTCAAAAAATGATACTACCAAGTAGCAATAAACTTGAAGACTAAAAATGAGTGTAAAAAAAAGCCTCATTTAAAAATGAGGCCTATATATACTATTCTCAAAAATGTATTACTCACTCATCATTGAAACCGCTATTCTTCTATAAATACCGTTTTCTAATTTTGTTCTAATTCCTGAAAATGCTGCAATTGTCTCGTTAATATCTTCCATTGTGTGCGTCGCTGTAGGAATTAATCTTAAAATAATCAATCCTTTTGGAATTACAGGATACACCACTATAGAACAAAACACACCATAGTTTTCTCTTAGATCATTTACCATAGCCATTGCTTCAGGAATCTCACCTTTTAAAAATACAGGAGTAATACACGTCTGCGTAGTTCCTAAATCAAAACCTGCAGCACGTAAACCACTTTGCAATGCATTTGTATTTTCCCACAGTTTATCTTTCAATTCTGGCATAGTACGAAGCATATCCAAACGCTTTAAAGCACCTTTTACCATAGCCATTGGTAATGATTTTGCAAACATTTGAGAGCGCATGTTGTACTGTAAATACTGTATGACGTCTTTGTCTCCTGCGAAAAAGGCTCCAATACCTGCCATAGATTTTGCAAAAGTAGCAAAATACACATCGATTTCTTCATGAACTCCTTGCTCAAAACCAGTACCTCTACCACCTTTTCCTAAAGTTCCAAATCCGTGTGCATCATCTACCAACAAACGAAAGTTGTACTGCTCTTTAAGCGCCACAATTTCTTTTAAACGTCCTTGCTCACCGCGCATTCCAAAAACACCTTCAGAAACAACCAAAATGCCTCCACCAGTAGCCTCAGACATTTTCTTTGCTCGTTTTAAGTTTTTCTCAAAACTCTCCATGTCATTGTGCTTGTATACAAAACGTTTTCCTGCATGCAAACGCACACCATCAATAATACAGGCATGTGTATCCATGTCATAAACAATCACGTCATTTTTTGTTACCAAGGCATCTATAGCCGAAACCATTCCTTGATAGCCAAAATTAACCAAATATGAAGCTTCTTTTTCAACAAACGCTGCGCACTCATTTTCTAGCTGCTCATGCAAGTGCGTATGACCAGACATCATTCTAGCACCCATTGGGTAAGCCATACCATGTTCGTGTGCCGCCTCTCCATCAACTTTTAAAATTTCAGGATGACTTGCCAAACCTAAATAATCGTTAATACTCCAAGTAATAACTTTCTTTCCATTAAAACTCATTCTATTGGAAATAGGTCCTTCTAATTTAGGAAAAACATAATAACCTTCCGCCTTATCAGCCCATTTCCCCAAAGGTCCTTTATCTCCTTTTATTCTGTCAAATAAATCTGTAGTCATACTTATTCTCTATAGGTTTTTTACAAAATGCAAATTAACAGTTTTTTTAGCAATTTTTCAAATAAAAAAGCCCTTGAATCTTTCAAAGGCTTTTTTGCAAAATGTTTATTTATTAAAAACTATTAGTACTTATCCACTTCATTTAATTCTTCTTTCAAGAACCCTTGCTCCAACATCCAATCATTACTATAAATCTTGTTCATGTACCTTGACCCGTGATCCGGAAAAACCATAACAACGAAGCTATCTTCATCAAAAAAACCCTTTTGAGCATATTGCAGGGTTGCCTGCATGACTGCTCCACTTGTATACCCAGCAAAAATACCTTCTGCAGTAACCATAGCTCTTGCAGTTAACGCAGCGTCTTGGTCTGTTACTTTTTCATACACATCGATAACATCAAAATTTGTTGCTGATGGAATTAAATTTTTTCCTAAACCTTCAATTTTATAGGGATAGATTTCATTAGGATCAATCTCTTTTGTTTCGTGGTACTTTTTCAAAATAGAACCAAATGCATCAACAGCGAGTACTTTGATGTTTTCATTGCGCTCTTTTAAATACTTTCCTATTCCTGACACGGTGCCTCCTGTTCCACTAGCAACAACAACATGCGTTACTTTACCTTGTGTTTGCTGCCAAATTTCTGGCCCAGTAGCATGGTAATGTGCATCTGAATTTAATTGATTAAAATATTGATTTATGTAAACAGAATTTGGTGTTTCTTTATGAATTCTTTTAGCTACTTCATAGTAAGATCTTGGGTCATCAGCAGCCACATTTGCCGGACAAACATGCACTTCTGCTCCCATAGATTTCAACATATCAATTTTATCTTGAGAAGATTTAGAACTCACCGCTAAAATACATCTGTATCCCTTCACCATGCTAATCATCGCTAAACTAAACCCTGTGTTACCAGAGGTTGTCTCTACAATTGTATTCCCGGGCTTAATAAGGCCTTTCTTTTCTGCATTTTCAATAATATGAACGGCAATTCTATCTTTTGCCGAGTGCCCAGGGTTAAATGATTCTAATTTTGCAAAATAAGAACCTTTCAACTCTTGCGTTATTTTATGCAATTGAACCATTGGTGTATCACCAACCAACTCTAAAATATTGTTATTAATCTTTTGATTTCTATTCATATCGCTACTATTTATTCTTGAGACTGTCCTATTTTTTTTTCCAAATCTAGTATAAACGAATAATCTCTTACTATCTCTTTTAGAGCATCGAACCTTCCTGAAGCACCACCATGTCCAGCATCCATATTTGTATGCATCAGAATAATATTTGAATCTGTTTTCAAATCTCTCAATTTAGACACCCACTTTGCAGGCTCCCAATACTGAACTTGACTATCCCAGTAACCCGTAGTAATTAACATAGCAGGATATGATTTCGTTGTGACCTGATCATACGGAGAATACGCCTTAATATACTCGTAATATTCTTTATTTTTTGGATTTCCCCATTCATCAAACTCTCCTGTAGTTAGAGGAATACTCTCGTCTAACATTGTAGAAATGACATCTACAAAAGGAACTGCTGCAACAATACCATTATACAACTCAGCATTCATATTTACAATCGCCCCCATCAATAAACCTCCTGCAGAACCTCCCATTGCATATAAATGGCTCGGAGACGTGTAGTTGTTGGCTATCAAATATTTTGAGCAATCTATAAAATCATTAAATGTATTTACTTTATTTAATAGTTTCCCATCTTCATACCAATCCCTGCCTAAATATTCACTTCCTCGAATATGCGCTAAAGCATAGATAAAGCCCCTATCTAAGAGGCTCAATCTTGTTGTACTAAATCCATCAGGAATCGTATATCCGTAAGAACCATAAGCATATTGCAAAACAGGCGTGTGCTCATTAATTTCTAAATCTTTTCTATGCACTATAGAAATTGCTATTTTTTTTCCATCCCTAGCTTCTGCCCAAAGACGTTTACTCGTATAGTTGTTTTTATCAAAAGTCCCTCCAAGAACTTCTTGTTCTTTCTTGATCTCTTTCGATTGATCAAACATGTTAAAATCAATGACGGTACTTGGGGTTGTCATTGAATTGTATGCGTAACGCATGATCGCTGTATCGAAATCAGGATTTGCATACACCTCTGCAGTATAGGTTTCTTCGCTAAAAGGCAAGTAATAGTCTTGTGTACCATTCCAACGTTTTATTCTTATTTTGTTCAACCCATTGGTACGTTCTTCTAAAACTAAATACTCTTTAAAAATAGAAACATCCTCTAATAAGGTATCTTCTCTATGCGGAATAATATCGACCCAATTCTCTTGTGATGTTTGATGTATTGGAGTTTTCATCAATTTAAAATTGCGCGCTCCATCTTTATTAGTTAACAGATAAAAATGATCTCCATAATGCGATACACTATACTCTAAATTTCGTTCTCTACTTTGGATCACTTTAAAATCTCCAATAGCATTATTTGCATCTAACACGCGGTATTCAGAAGACAACGTTGCATAGGATGCAATGACAATAAACTCGTTTGATTTTGTCTTTGTTACCCCCACTCCATAAGTATCATCACTTTCGTGGTATACTTCGATATCTTCAGATTGCGCTGTGCCTAAGACATGTTTAAAAACCTTATAGCTTCTCAATGAAACCGGATCTTTTTTTGTATAAAATAGAGTTTTGTTATCATTGGCCCAAACAGCACCTCCTGTGGTATTGATAATTACATCATTAAAAACCTCTCCTGTTTGCAAACTCTTTACCTGCAAAGTATACTGACGCCTGCTAACAGTATCAACCGAAAAAGCAACTAACTCATTATTTGGACTTACACTCAAACCTCCTAACTGAAAATAATCATGCCCCTGAGCTAACTCATTTACATCAAAAAGTAATTCTTCTTCAGCTTCTAAAGATTCTTTTTTCCTGGTGAAAATTGGGTATTGTTCTCCTTTTTGATATTTTGTAATGTAGAAATATCCATTCTTTTTATATGGAACTGAAGAATCATCTTCCTTTATTCTCCCTTTCATCTCTTCAAACAAAGATGTTTGAAAGTCATTTGTATGCGACGTTATTTCGTCATAATAGGCGTTCTCAGCGTGCAAATAATCCTCTACCTTATTCGTCTGATCATCTTTGTTCTTTGCCTCCTTCTGTTCATCAGATAAACGCATCCAAAAATAATTATCAACTCTAATATCACCATGCATGTTCATTTCTGTTGGAATTTTATCTGCAATTGGCGCTTTGACTATTGTGTTGTTCATCGAATCATTTTTAATGAAGTTGCAAAAATACTATTAAATGCACTAGGGAGAAACATTAACTTGCTCATTTTTTATATTTTTTGATTCAAGTGAAAAGAGTAAATTTGTGTTACGTACAATAAAAAAAAGAAATTATGTTTGGAGACATGGCCGGAATGATGGGTAAACTGCAAGAGGCTCAGCAGAAAGTAGAAGAGACAAAAACAAGATTACATAAAGTTCTAATTGATGAGAAATCCGCAAATGGCAAAGTACAAGTTACCATTTCAGGGAATAGAGAAATAAAAGCGATTCAGATCGATGACTCGTTACTCAATGACACCGAAGAATTAGAAGATTATTTAATCATGACACTCAATAGCGCTATTAAAAAAGCAAGTGATATTCACGAACGTGAACTTGCTCTTGCCGCCAAAAGTGGGATGCCCAATATTCCAGGAATGGACCTATTTAAATAAGCACAAAAGCAAATAAAAGTGACTTGTACATAAATCTAAATAGAACAATGAATTTAAAAAAAGTAGTAAAATGGACCTTCATAATCATAGCTATTATGGTTATTTCCTTGGCAGTATCACCCTATCTATTTAAAGACAGTATACGGTTACAGATCACCAAAACAATCAACAAGCAAGTACATGCAAAGGTTCGTTTTAGTGCTGTCGATTTGAGTTTATTTCGCGATTTTCCTAAAGCACGTATAACAATTCGTAATTTGACCATACTAAATGAGGTACCGTTTAAAGGAGACACTCTTTTTTATACTGAAGAGATTCGTGCAAAGATGGGACTTGGAGAGCTCTTTAAGAATAAATCTGAATCCCTTAAAGTAACAAGTATTTCTGCGATAAATAGTGAAGTAAATATTCTAATAAACGAAAAAGGAGATGGTAATTTTGACATCGTTAAAAACAACGGATCAAACAATGGTACATCTAAAGACACTGCTGTTTCTCTATACATCCAAGAGTATGACATTCAAAACTTACAATGCTCTTTTACTGATAAAAGTTCAAATATAGCGCTTCGATTCACAGATTTGAACCATTCAGGAAAAGGAGATTTCAGTGCTGATAACTTAGAAGCGACTACCAAAACAAGCACTAAAGTTTCTATGAATGTTGACGGTATCAATTATATGAGCAATCTAGGTATCTCTTTAGACGCTGTTGTTGGTATTGATTTTACGAAAAACACCTATTCATTGAGAGAAAACACGGCAATGATAAATCAGTTACCACTAGAGTTTAACGGAGAAATTAAAACACGAGAAAAGGGACAACTGATCGATATAAAATTCAAAACACCTTCTTCTTCTTTTAAAAACATGTTGGCATTGATACCTGAGAAGTATATTGGAGCTTTGGATAAGATTAAAACCACAGGCGACTTTAAGGTGAATGGAACCATTAATGGAATTCTAAGCAATGAAACCATTCCTCAGTTTAACGTAAATTTTGAAACTAAAAAAGGAATGTTCCAATACAACGCTTTGCCAAAAGCGGCGAAAAATATTGCCATCCAAACACAGCTATTAAATACAACAGGAAAACTGAATGATACTAAAGTTAAGGTTAATAAACTAGCCTTTACTATTGATAAAGATACTTTTGAAGTTCAAGGAAATATCAATACGATTGTAGAGAACCCCAAAATAGCATTAAAAGCATCAGGAACTATCGCTTTAGGAAATCTAGCAAAAGTCTATCCTCTTGCTCTAACAGAAGAAATTGATGGTACATTGGACATCGGTATTTCTGCTGCATTTGACCTAAAATCTATCGAGAAAGGAAATTACAACAACATACAGAATAAGGGACACTTACATTTACAACATTTTACGGTTGAGAGCGATTCCTTAGCAAATAAATTCCACATTAAAAAAATGAAAATATCGTTTGATGAAAATGCCATTAAACTGTATGAATTCGATGCCAATACGGGAACATCTGACCTACATATTACAGGTAATTTGGATAATTTTTACGGCTATGTGTTTCACAATAAAACACTCCAAGGTAACTTTGTAATGAAATCTGACTTGTTCAACGTATCAGATTTTATGGCGCCCACCTCTCAAACTGATAAAAACACAACTTCAAGTGCTCAAGAAGCTTCATTCAAAATTCCTAATTTCTTGAATTGTGAACTTACTGCCTCTGCAAAAAAAGTAATGTATGATGATTTAACCTTAACCAATGTTACCGGCAAACTTTCAATTGAAAATCAAACTGCTACGTTACAAGACCTTTCTATGGAACTGTTTGGAGGAAAAGTCAGTCTTAATGGGTTAGTTTCCACAAAAAGGGAAATACCTCAGTTCGAAACACAATTAAAATTTAAGGGTCTAAACATTGCCGATTCATTTTCAGAAATAGACGTGTTAGCTAGTATAGCCCCTATAGGAAATGCTATAGAAGGGAAACTAAATTCTACCATGAACCTCTCTGGTAGTTTAACGGAAGATATGACCCCTGAAATTAGCAGTATTTCAGGAAATTTATTAGGTGAGCTCCTAGACAGTAAAGTCACTACTAAAAAATCAAAACTACTGACCTCCTTGAGTTCTGAAATGAAATTTATAGACATTTCTCAATTGAATTTAAAGAATGTAAAGGCTTTTTTATCATTTGAAAATGGGAAAGTTATGGTAAAGCCTTTTGATTTAAGATACCAAGACATCGCTATTAAGATAGGTGGGAACCATGGCTTTGATCAACAGATGAACTATCAATTACAGTTTGATGTACCTGCCAAATATTTTGGAGCAGAAGTATCTCAATATGTTTCCAAATTAGGTTCAAAAAGCAGAAATAAAACAATACCAGTATCTGCTTCCATATCGGGCACATTTGCAAAACCATTAGTTAAAACCGATATGAAAAAGGCAACTTCTAACCTACTCAATTCACTCGTGAAACAAGAAAAGGAAGCCATTGTAAATAAAGGAAAAACGACGTTAAAAAACTTATTAAGAGGAAATAACAAGAAAAAAGATAGCACTACCACATCAAAGGCAGCAAACCTTTTAAAAGGGCTATTTGGCAAGAAAAAAAAGAACAAAAGATAAAACAAACACATGATATTTCAGGCTAAAGAGTATATGTTACCCTGCTTAAACAAAAAACTGTTTGGTTTTGAATGTTTGGGATGTGGAATGCAACGCGCTCTTTTAAACATTGTAAGAGGAGAATTTGTAGAGGCATTTAAAATGTACCCAGCAATTTATACGATTCTTTTATTCTTCATACTCATTGGCTTTAATTTTTTCAGTAAAAAAAAGGTTAACCCAAAAATTATATATAGCTTGGCTGTAGTCAATATCTGTATTATTATAATCAGTTATATTTTTAAAATATATTAAAACATCACGAAAATGAACAAAGAATTAAAACCAACAATTATTTATGTTTTATCGAGTATTAGCATCTTTTGCTGCTGCTTCGCTGGCTTAGGAATCTTGCTAGCTGCACCGGCTTATATCATAGCGTACAACAAATTAAAAACTGCTGATGGTACCGAATACGGTTACAAGTCTATGAATTCTGCAAAAACTTTTGCATTGGTAATGCTTATTATTAATGGGTTGAACCTTCTCTACACTATCTACGTTATCTCCACATCAGATTTTACCGAAGTTATGGAGCAATACAAAAGAGCCATTGAAAATCAATAACCTACTCGAACAAAAAAAGCCTGCAATATGCAGGCTTTTTTTTGTTATATACTTTCTGTTATGATTTAAAATCAGCAATTGTAGTTTTAATAATAGAAATACACTCCAATAACTGCGCTTCATTCATCACCAAAGGAGGTGCAAAACGTATGATATTCCCGTGTGTTGGCTTCGCTAACAATCCATTATCTCTAAGTTTCATACAAATATCCCAAGCTGTAGAGCTATCCTCGGTATCATTAATAAGAATCGCATTTAAAAGGCCTTTTCCCCTTACAGCAAGCACCAAGTCATTCTCTTCAGCAAACTCAGACAGCTCAGCTCTAAATAACCTCCCTAAGGTCTCGGCATTTTCAGCTAACTTCTCCTCTTCAACCACTTCTAATGCTGCCATCGCTACTGCTGCTGCAATAGGATTTCCTCCGTAAGTAGAACCATGATTTCCTGGCTGAATTACATTCATAATGGCATCATTTGCCAAAACTGCAGACACAGGGTAGGCTCCACCACTCACTGCCTTCCCTAAAATTAAAATATCTGGTTTTACATTTTCATGATCTACAGCCAGCATTCTTCCAGTTCTTGCAATTCCTGTTTGTACTTCATCAGCAACGAATAACACGTTGTGTTGTGCACACAGTTTTTTAGCTGCAGCTAAATATCCTTCAGATGGGACATAAACTCCGGCCTCCCCTTGAATAGGTTCAACCAAAAATGCAGCAATATTTGAATTCGATTGCAACGTTTCTTCTAAGGCTTGTAAATTATCATATTCAATTTTAATAAATCCGTTAGTATATGGCCCAAAATTTTTGCGTGCCACAGGATCATTCGAAAAAGAGATAATCGTTGTAGTTCTTCCATGAAAGTTATTCTCACAAACAACAATTTGCGCTTCATTCTCTGAAATTCCTTTCACTTCATACGCCCATTTTCTAGCAATTTTTAAAGCAGTCTCAACAGCTTCAGCACCAGTATTCATTGGCAATAGCTTATCAAAACCAAAAAGCTCTGACGCAAATTTCTCAAACTTCCCTAGCATGTCATTATAAAATGCCCTAGACGTTAAGGTCAAGGTTTGTGCTTGCTGCATCATTGCTCCAACAATCTTCGGATGACAATGTCCTTGGTTTACTGCAGAATATGCCGATAAAAAATCAAAATACTTTTTCCCTTCAACATCCCATACATAGACTCCTTCACCTTTACTCAAAACCACAGGAAGTGGATGGTAATTGTGTGCTCCATACTTGTTCTCTAAATCAATCGCGTGTTGCGATGTTACTTGTTCTAAAACAGCCATTTAAAAATAATTTAAGGTTCATGCCTTTTTCGGTTAAAGACACCGTTTAGCATCGCTTATTTTGGATGTAAACATTCATAATTAAATCTCGCTAAGCGAGAAAAATAACCATTCCTTATCTACCTTTATCCTTTCGAAGAACTCGAAAATTCAGCGTGGGAAAGAAATCATCCCTAACGGCTTGCAAATTACAAAAAAAGGACTTGAAAACCGTCATTATTCGAAAAAAACAGCATGATACAGTAGCATCCCTGCTTAAATCTAAAGCAGGATCAACTACTAAAATCAGATCCATAGGTGCTCTTAATTTTCCCTAAACTATTTTACAGACATGCTATTATTCTTAAAATTTGAGCACTCCAATCAATATCTTTTCATAATTTTGCCATCCATAAAACAGAGAGAATGCCACGTAGAGAACGAAATAAATTTGTAAAAAGAGGACAAATTCTAGAATTAAAAATAGAGGATTACGCTTTTGGCGGAAAAGGAATTGCGAGAATTCGTTCTGAAGAGGGAGAGTTCGTGGTTTTTATTCCCAATACATTACCCGGACAATTGGTAAAAGCCCAAGTAAAAAAATCGAGTAAGAAGTATGCCGAATGTAAATTGATTGATGTTTTAGAAGCTTCAGAAGATGAAGTTGCTGTTCCTTATCAAGACATTCCTGGCGCTCCCTACATACAATTGCCAATTGAACAACAGCATGCCTATAAAAAAGAAAGCACGCTGTCTTTGTTTAAGCGCATTGGTAAAGTTGAAAATATTGAAGATTTATTTGATGAATTTGTAAGCTCTCCTGCTGTTTTTCATTACCGCAATAAAATGGAATATGGATTCTCTGCTATTGGGTATGACAGAATAAAGAAAACAGATGTTGACGAGTTTACATTGGGCTTCAAGCGCCGCGGAACCTGGTGGATGGGAGACAATCTAGAAAAAGATTCTGGGTTATTTGATAAACAAGTGGAAGACAATTTAAAACGTATAAGACAGTACTGTATTGATACTGGGCTTACTCCTTGGCATGGCCCGAAAAAAGAAGGGTTTTTTCGATATTTAGTCGTTCGTAAATCTCAAAAAACAAACGAAGTCTTGTTCAACTTAGTGACCACTTCTTATGATTTACCGCAATTCGATTTAAAAGCATTTGCAGACTTCTTAAAGCATATCTTTGGAGCGCGTTTAGCTGGGTTATTGCATACTATTAACGACGAAACTGGAGACAGAACCATAGCTACTTCTGGCAGCTTGGAACTGGTTTATGGTAAAGATAAAATTGTAGAAGAACTGTTAGGACTCAACTTTGAAATAAGCATGAAAAGCTTTTTCCAGACCAATCCAAAATGTGCCGAGAAGTTATATAGTAAAGTAGTTGAATACGTATTAGAAAATAAAGAAGCCGTAGACAATACCGTGGTAATGGACTTATTTTGTGGTACGGGAACTATTGGTCAAATAGTCGCTTCAAAAAGCGAAAACACCCAAATTGTCGGAGTAGATATTGTCGCATCGGCGATTGAAGACGCAAAGAAAAATGCCAAAAGAAACCATATTGACGGCTTGACGTTTTATGCCGCAGATGTTGGAAAGTTCTTATCAGATCACCCACAATACAAAGGAAAAATAAAAACCATTATTTTGGATCCTGCCAGAGCAGGAATTGCACCAAAAACCTTGCAAAAAATTATTGATTTAAATGCAGATAGAATGGTTTATGTATCTTGTAATCCTGCCACACAGGCAAGAGATACTGAATTGTTAATGCAACACGGATATGCCATGAAGAAGATCAGTTTAGTAGATCAATTTCCGCATACAGCTCACATAGAAACTGTTGTATTATTCGAAAAGTAATTAGATTGCTCGTCTGTTGACTTGCAAGTCTATTGGTTTATTTGTTTCTTGTAGTTTAAGAACAAAACTGAAACGTTTACACAAAAAAAAGATGACTAAAAACATCCTATATATCCTCTTCCTTGCCGCATTAATAGCTGCTTGTGAGAAAGATGACATCTGTTTATCACCAACAACACCAAACTTAATTTTACGCTTTTACGACTCGGAGAACCCGAGCAGTTTTAAAAATGTTGAGCATTTGTCTGTATGGGCAGAAGGGAAAGACACCATCAACGTCTATACGAATGTCACCTCAGATTCAATAGCAATTCCTTTACTGACAGGTGCCTCACAAACTATCTATAATTTCAAAACATCTACAACAGGGAATATAGCAGATAATCGTTATAATCAACTTACGATTAACTACACTACAGAAACTATTTTTGTATCGCGGTCATGTGGTCTAAAAGCGAATTTTAATTCGGTTACAATAGCCTCAGATAACCAATGGTTTCAGTCCGTGAGTCCCAATACTCTTCCAACAATTGACCTTGAAACAAGCGCCCATGTTAAAATATATCATTAGTTACATCGCATTAGCGATATCTTTGAGTACATTTTCTCAATCGAAAGATACTATAGCCTATACATCTCCATACGGCTTGCGATTAGGAATTGATATAAGCAAGCCTATTGTAGGAATGATTGACTCAAATTCAAGCGGAATTGAACTGGTTGCGGATTATAGAATCTCTAAGAATTGGTATGTTGCTACCGAATTAGGAAATCAAAAAGAAAAAACCGTAGAAGATTACACCACCTCTACTTCTCAAGGAAATTTCCTTAAAATTGGGGTAAATTATAATGCCTACCAAAATTGGTTGGACATGAATAATGAGATTTACGTTGGTATGAGATACGGTACCAGTACCTTTGATCAAACGCTAGATAGCTATAGAATAAATACTGGAAATGATTATTTTCCCTCGAACACAATCTCCAACCCTAATACCGCAGCAGGTTTAAATGCACATTGGACAGAGTTTGTATTGGGAATTAAAGTAGAAACTTTTAAAAATTTGTACCTCGGATTTAGCTTTAATTACAAGGTAATGCTCAGTCTAACGCACCCCGAAAACTTTAAAACACTCTACGTACCCGGTTTTAATAGAGTTTTTGATACAGAAACGGGTTTTGGATTTAACTACACAATTTCTTACACAATTCCTTTTGTTAATAAGTAAATGTGCAAATACTTCTTGTTTTTCTTAACTTTACAGCCTGTTTCTTAAAACTTATAAACAATGAAGAGCATTCCAAGTGTTAATTTGGCCGATTTTATATCTGGTGACGAAAAGAGAAAAAGTAAATTTATCAAAGAAATAGGTCATGCCTATGAAAATATAGGATTTGTAGCCTTGAAAGGTCATTTTTTAGATGATACACTGGTTGATAACTTATACAGCGAAATTAAAAACTTTTTCGACCTACCGGAAGAAGTAAAAGAAAAATATGAAATCCCTGGCATTGGTGGTCAGCGCGGTTATGTTTCTTTTGGTAAAGAGAGTGCTAAAGGAAAAAAGGAAGGTGATTTAAAGGAATTTTGGCATTTTGGCCAGTATGTTGATGCTGACTCAAAATATGCAAAAGAATATCCAGACAACGTTTCTGTAGAAGAGTTACCAAACTTTAATAAAGTGGGTAAGCAGACCTACCAGATGCTAGAAAAGACGGCAAAATTTGTATTGCGTTCTTTGGCCTTACATTTAGGATTAGAAGAAACATATTTTGATCAGTATATCCAAAACGGAAATAGCATACTTCGTCCAATTCATTATCCACCAATTGCCACTGAACCAAAGGGTGCAGAAAGAGCAGCTGCTCATGGAGATATCAATTTGATTACGTTATTAATGGGCGCTCAAGGGAAGGGGTTACAAGTTCAAAATATTGAAGGAGAATGGATTGATGCCATCGCAGAACCAGATGAATTAATGATTAATGTAGGAGACATGCTGTCTAGACATTCTAATAATAAATTAAAATCTACTATCCATAGAGTAACCAATCCTCCGAAAGAACTTTGGGGTACATCTCGCTATTCTATTCCATTTTTTATGCATCCAATTAGTGATATGAAATTAGATGTTCTAGATAGTTGTATCGATGAGGAAAACCCAAAGCAATTTGACGACATCACAGCGGGTGATTTTTTAAATCAACGATTAAGAGAATTAGGCTTAATTAAGTAACAAAAATTTATTGGTGTATCATGGCTAAAAAAAAGCTTGGAAGCTTATCAGATTTAGGAGGCTTTGTATTTTCTACAAATGATGACTTTGAAGTCTCTTCTAATGAACAAACAGCAACACCTCCAAACAACGAACAACGATTAGAAGCACATTTTTCTAACAAGGGGCGAGGAGGAAAAACTGTAACCGTTATTAAAGGTTTTAAAGGCTCAGAAGATGATTTAAAAGCCTTAGGTAAAATGCTCAAAACTAAATGCGGTGTAGGCGGAAGTGTTAAGGATAATGAAATTATTATTCAAGGAAAATTTAGAGATAAAATCATCAGCATCTTACAAGGTGAAAACTATCATGTAAAGCGAATTGGGGGCTAGCTCACATAATAAAGAGAGTCACTTGAGAATAAAATAAAAGCAATTTCGTTTGTATACTATGAGTACATCAATTTTACATATTACAAATGGAGATTGTACAACGAACTATTTGAAAAATATGCATATAAAAGGTGATTTCATTACCTGGAGAGAAATG
>JBELDQ010000012.1:0-21842 GCA_042094215.1 Polaribacter sp.
ATTTCTGCGGGGGTAATCAGTTTTAGTTTTCCTGCATCTTTTAGTTCTTGTACCTTGTCAACAGAGTCTAAGGCGCCTCTAAATTCATTTCTTCGATGCACCAAAGTAACTGATTTTGCAATGTCTGTTAAGAAGATAGACCAATCCAATGCGGAGTCTCCACCACCCGCAATAACTACATTTTTGTCACGGTACATTTCAGGTTCACGAATCATGTATTCCACTCCTTTATCTTCAAAGTGTGCAATGTTTGAAATTGGTGGTTTTCTTGGCTCAAAGCTTCCAAGTCCTCCTGCAATGGCAATAACAGGAGCTTGATGCTGTGTGCCTTTGTTTGTGGTTACAATAAAACTTCCGTCTTCTTGTTTTTCTATTGTTTCTGCACGTTCTCCTAAGGTAAACCCCGGTTCAAATTGTTTAATTTGTTCTAGGAGACGCTCTGTTAGGTCACCTGCTAAGATTTCTGGGTAGGCAGGGATGTCATAAATAGGTTTCTTCGGGTAGATTTCCGAACATTGTCCTCCAGGTTGTGGTAAGGCATCAATAAGGTGGCATCTTAATTTTAATAATCCTGCTTCAAAAACGGTAAATAGACCCGTAGGTCCTGCGCCAATAATTAATATATCTGTGGTAATCATTCTTGTTCTAATCGCTTAAAATACGAAATGTATAGTCTGTGAAAATTGGGTAATACGCCTATTGGATGTTGATCACATTTTCTATATGTGGAGCATGCTTTTTAATAGTCGCTTCAACACCGTTTTTCAGGGTCATTTGGTTTACAGAGCATCCACTGCATGCACCTTCAAGCTGCACTTCCACAGTGCTTTCTTTAATAGATAAAAGTTTGATGTTTCCTCCGTCACTCAATAAAAATGGACGAATTTCTTCTAGTGCTATTTCTACTTTTTTTTGTGTTTCTTCTGCTGTCATGACTCTTTTTATTTTGTGCTACAACCACTCATGGTTGTGATTCTTACTACTTCCGTTGGAGGTAAGCTTTCATTTCTTTTTATTAGTTGAGATAACATCTCCTTGGTGGCATTCTTAAAAGCCTCTTCTAAAGGTGTGTTTTCTTGCAATGCAACAGGGTGTCCAACATCTCCTGCTTCTCTGATACTTTGTACTAAAGGAATCTCACCTAGAAAAGATGTTTGAATGTCTTCTGCTAAATTTTTAGCACCCCCTTGTCCAAAGATATAATATTTATTGTTAGGGAGTTCTTCTGGAGTAAAATATGCCATATTTTCTACAATTCCTAAAACAGGAACATTTATGGTCTCTTGCTGAAACATTGCAACTCCTTTTTTTGCATCTGCCAAGGCAATGTTTTGGGGAGTACTTACAATCATAGCTCCATTAATAGGCAGTGCCTGCACTATAGATAAGTGCACATCTCCTGTTCCTGGAGGTAAATCAATCAATAAAAAATCCAATTCCCCCCAATCTGCATCAAAAATAAGTTGATTTAAAGCTTTGGATGCCATAGGCCCACGCCAAATAACGGCTTGATCAGGGTTTGTGAAAAAGCCAAGAGATAATAATTTTACGCCGTAATTCTCTACTGGCTTCATTTTAGAACGTCCATCAATAGTTACAGATATAGGCTTTTCTCTCTCTACGTCAAACATGAGGTGCATCGAAGGACCATATACATCAGCATCTAATACACCTACCTTAAAGCCCATTTTAACTAAGGAAATGGCAGTGTTAGCCGTAATTGTAGACTTTCCAACACCTCCTTTTCCAGAGGCAATTGCAATGACGTTTTTAATGTTAGGGATTGCTTTTCCTTTTATTTCATTGGTGTTTTCTTTCGAAGCGGCTACTACTTTAACATTTACCTTTACGGTCATGTCTGCACTTATTTTTGATTGAAGTGTATTGGTAATTTCACTTTCAACCTTCTTTTTTGCTTGTAACGTAGGATTGCTAATAGTAACATCAATTATTGCTTCGTTTCCAAAGGTGACCACATTTTTGATGTTTTCATTTTCAACTAAACTTTTCCCTTCTCCAGGAGCTGTTATAGATTCTAATGCGTTGTATATATCTTGTTTTTTAAAACTCATATTGAGGTTTTAATTAGGTTTAATTTGAGTCTACAAAGATACGCTTTAGAGTTCAGATAATAAAGAACTTATAAATAGTTTATTGATACTTGTATAAAGGGAATTTATGCCAGTTTATAGAGCTGCGAATGCAAAAAAAACTAAAAGTATTAGAGTTCTGTATTAGGGTTCCAAAAAACCTTTTCAAAATCTTGAACTTGATTGTCTTTAATTTTAATCCCTTCATTTTCTAATAGTTGCTGCATAAGATTGCTGCCTGCAAAGTGATGTTTTCCTGTGAGTAGTCCTTTTCTGTTCACAACCCGGTGCGCAGGAACCTCTTTTTGTTCGTTTTTGGAATTTGTCATTGCCCAGCCAACCATTCTTGCAGAACGTGCTGCTCCCAAATATGTGGCAATGGCTCCGTAGCTTGTGACGCGACCAAAAGGAATAAGGCGGGCAATTGCATATGATTTTTCAAAAAAGTTTTCATGAGTGCTCATCTGCGCTAATTTACAATAATTTAAGAAAAGAGACCAGCGCTGCTATGCCAGTTACCCCAGCTAAAAAGTAATTTAAATACGTTGTGATCTTGGTGAGTCTTGGTTTTATTTTTTCTGCCAAGAGTACATAGTGGTATAGGATGGTAAAGGTGCCCATTGAAGACCCTGCAACAAAGAATATAATGCTATTAAATTCAAGTGTAAGCCAACCGCTCATGCTAAAAGCAGCTCCAACTCCACAGTAAAAGGGAATTGAAAACATATTCACTAGCGATAGGCCAATGCCTGTGAAAAATCCACTTGTTTTTGTTTTTTTTGGAGTTTTTTCTTGTTTTTCACGCATTGCCATTCGTAAGAAAACAAGTGATAATAGAGTGAAAATTACAATCGAAACAGATTGAATGCTTTCTAGAATATATAGGTTAGCTTGAATTTTATTTAAAAAAATTAACGCTAAATAGCATTGAATAAGCACAATCAATGCAACACCAATGCAAAAGTTAATGGCTGTTTTTTTGTTTTTTTCTATGCTAATTTTTGTCGCTGTTATATTCAGCATGCTTGGCGCAATAGTTCCTAGGTAAGAGCTACTGAAACCAAGAGTAAAAGCAAGAAATAACATGGTTCGAATCTTTAGTATTTGATTCTAAATTTAACAAAAGTAATTGGTTTTCCTTTTTCTAGATATTGCTTTTCGTAAAAAGTTTGTGTTCCAATAACTTCTTCTGGACTGTAGGTGTTTTTATAAACATCATGATTGGCGTGTACTATTTCATGACCTTCACCATGAAGCAGTCCTAAAGTGTAGCCATGCATGAATTCGCTGTCTGTTTTTAAGTTGACAACTCCGTCTTTCTTTAAGATATTGTGATATTTTTTTAAAAAATCAGCATTGGTAAGTCTGTGCTTTGTTCTTTTGTATTTGATCTGAGGGTCAGGAAATGTGATCCAAATTTCATCTACTTCATTCTCTGCAAAAAGCTCATTGATTAATTCTATTTGAGTTCTTACAAAACCTACATTTTCCATGCTGTCTTCTAGTGCTGTTTTTGCACCGCGCCAAAAGCGAGCTCCTTTAATGTCTATGCCAATAAAATTCTTGTTTGGATTCTTTTTGGCAAGGGCAATGGTATATTCACCTTTTCCACAACCAAGTTCCAAAACAATAGGTTTGTTGTTTTTGAAAAAAGTATGCCATTTCCCTTTTAAAGAAAAGCCTTGTAGAATTTCTTCTCGTGTAGGCTGAATGACATTAGAAAACGTTTCATTTTCATTGAAACGCTTCAGTTTGTTTTTGCTTCCCAAGGTGAAAACTTATTTGGCAGAATCTTCGATTCCTTCTCTTTTAAAGCGCAAAGATTCTCTCATCCAGTACCATAGTAGTACTACAAGAACTAACATGAAAATCCAGTTTACAGTGTTCGCTGTCCACCAACTTAAATCATTTAAACGTAATGCATCAAATGGCGCAAATGCCCATTTAAAAAAATCTCCAATTAATCTAAAAATATTGCTTGCAATCATATCTTGAGTATCTTTACGTTGCAAAAATATAAAAACAATTCATGCTAGCCAATTTTTTCAGCAAATCAAAACCAGTTAATTTCATTCTAATAGTCATTCTTTTTTGTATTTACTATACGTTGGATATTCTTGTGTATCGATCAATGGAACTCGGTTTTGAGATGTTACTTCCAATACCTTTGTATTTGGGCATCTTTTTCTTGTTTAATTTTATTGTTATTAAGAATAGATTGACAAAAGATGGTTCGTATGCTTTCTTGTTATTTACAATTGGTTTGGGGTGCTTGCCTACATTGGAAATTAATCCTTTCGCACTGTTCGAGTGTTTCTTACTGTTGTTGTTTTTGCGAAAAATTTACAGTTTTAGAACTTTGAATTTGCTGAAAGGAAAATTATTTGACAGTGGGTTTTGGCTCGGATGTTTGTGTACAATGTCACCTGAGTATGGGTTTTATTTTGTGCTAATTTTGATAGTGCTTCTTCTTTTTGTTGAGATTTCTTTTAGAACAATTTTGATTCCAATACTAGGATTCTTAACTCCTTTGTTTTTGTTTTATACCTATCATTTTTGGTTCGATAGTGTAGGTGATTTTTATCAGCTTTTTGAATTCCAATTTTTTCCGGAGTTTGAAAGTTATAATAATTCATTATACATAACCTCTTTGTCTTTCTTTGGTGCGATTACTTTTGTGTCTATTTTGTTGAGATCAGGCAAGATTTTTTCTGTAAGTAATAGCTTTAAAGCTATTTGGATTTTGTTGCTGTTTAATTTGCTGATTTCTCTAATAGCTTTATTCTTTAAAGAGGAGAAGGATGGCATAGCGCTAATTTTAGTGCTTATTCCGGCAACGATACTCATGGCAAATTGGATGCAGTCTGTTCAGCGGAAGAACATCGTAACGTTTATTTTACTATTATTTATTGGCGTTTCTTTTGTAGTACACTTTATAGCTTAGAACCGAAAGCGAGATCTCCAGCGTCTCCCAATCCAGGTATAATGTAGCCTTTGTCATTGAGTTGATCATCAATTGCAGCAATCCATAAATGCGTGTTTTCTGGAAAATGTGTTTTTATGAATTCAATTCCTTCACTAGATCCAATTACGCAAATAATATGAATTTCTTTGGGGGTTCCGTGCTTTTTAATTCCTGCGAGAACTGCTGCAAGCGATTTTCCTGTTGCCAACATAGGGTCTGCTAGTAGTACTGTTTTGTTGTCAATGCTTGGAGATGCAAAATATTCGACAATAATTTCAAATGATTCATCATTGTTTGGGTGGTTTCTATAGGCCGAAATAAAAGCGTTTTCTGCCTTGTCAAAGTAGTTTAAAAGCCCTTGGTGCAAAGGGAGTCCAGCTCTTAAAATAGAGCATAAAACAATGTCATTTGTAGGGAGTTGAATGTGTTTGCTTCCTAATGGGGTTTCCACTATAGAGGAGTTAAAACATAATGTTTTGCTTAGTTCGTAGCCTAAAATCTCTCCAATTCTTTCGATATTTCGTCTAAAACGTAATGCATCTTTTTGAGTGTTTACTTCTCTGATTTCTGCAATAAATTTATTTAAAATAGAATTGGTGTTTTCTAAATGATGAATGATCATAATGTGTTTTTTAAGAATGTTTTTTTACTACTTCTTTAATTTTTCTCAAGACGGTTTCCACTGAAATTGTTCGCATAGCATCTTCATATCCCTCCAATGTTTTATTACCGTATATGGAATACGGTATCTTTGGGTACTTCTCTAAATCTGGCAATAAGCAATAGTCCTCTGGTTGGTTAAATGCGGCAAACCCCGCAAATGGATGTGTGCCTCCCCAAAGTGTAATTGTTGGAACTTGTTGCATTGCGGCAAAATGAGCATTTCCAGAATCCATTGCGACCATACAATCGAGTTGTGCAATTAAATTCAATTCTTCTTTTAGCGTTAATTTCCCTGCAACAGAAATACAATTTGTGGTTTGTTCTGCGATCTCTGATAAAATCCGAATTTCAGATACTCCTCCTCCGAAAAGAAAAAGCTTATACTCTCTAGAAAGATTCTCAATGAGTTGTTTGGTGAGATCTAATGGGTATGTTTTACTCTGGAAAGCTGCAAATGGAGCAATTCCTATCCATTGTTCTTGTTTTGCAAGAGTGATTTCTGTGATTTTTTTATCAAGCACAGGCTTTTTAGATAGGCTTGGCTTCGATATGTCAACGTTAAAATCAAGTTTTTGAAAGACGTCAGCATAGCGCTGGTGCGTTGTTTTAAGTTGTTTGAAAACCTTGTTTTTGGATGTAGTGAGGGCTTTTTTTTCTGCTCTGCCTTTGTCAATAACAGCAATTGACCTCTTAGAAAATTTAAAAAAAGAGCATAAAATCTTAGATCTTAATACATTGTGCAAATCAGCAATGTGTGTGATGTTTAAAACACGCAATTCTTTGTATAATTTATATAGACCTAAAACACCTTTGTGAGTGGTGTTTACATCTGCAGCGTAAAAATTGACGTTTGGGATGTTGTCAAATAAAGGGCGTAAAACAGATTTTGATACAAATGTGATTTGAACCCTTGGGTACTGCTCTGCAAACGCCTTGATAATTGGAACTGTCATGGCCACGTCGCCCATTGCAGAGAATCTAACTACTAAAATATGTGAATTTGATTGCAAACGTATTTCTTAAAAGATGAGAGGTAAAAATAGGTAATTCTTTACAGAAAATAACAGTTTTTATCAACTTACTGAGAGAATAGATTGTGTGAATTCTAAATAATTATTCCTTGTAATAATTGCGTATATTTGTCTCGCTATTTTAAAAAATCTATTGAATGATTCAATCAATGACTGGTTATGGTAAATCGGTTTTACAATTGCCAACGAAAAAAGTAACCATAGAAATTAAAACGTTAAACAGTAAGAATTTAGATCTAAATGTTCGAATTCCTTCGTATTACAAGGAAAAAGAATTAGCAGTGAGAAAAGGACTCGCAGCTGGTTTAGTGAGAGGGAAAATAGATTTCTCAATTTATGTAGAAATGACCGCTGATGAAACTTCTACGGTTATTAATAAAGCTGTTGTGAATGCGTATGTTGGCCAGCTAAAAAGTGTATTAGCTGCAGAAAACACAGATCAAGTTGAGTTGTTAAAGATGGCTATACGAATGCCCGATGCCCTAAAAACCGAAAGAGAAGAGTTGGATGAGGGAGAGTGGAGTTTAATTGAACAAGGAATATCAGAGGCCCTAGATAAGACCATACAATATCGTGTAGATGAAGCAGCTTCTTTAGAAGACGATTTTAAATTAAGGATTTTAAATATTAGAACGTATTTAGAGGAAGTAAATACATTAGATACTCAAAGATTAGGCAATGTAAGAGAGCGTTTACAAAAGGCTATTGACGATTTAAAGGTTGAAATAGACGCAAATCGTTTTGAGCAAGAGTTGATTTACTATCTAGAAAAGTTAGATATAAATGAAGAAAAGGTAAGGTTGGAAAATCATTTAGATTATTTTTTACAAACCTTAGATAGTAAAGACTCTAATGGTAAAAAGTTAGGGTTTATTGTTCAAGAAATAGGTAGAGAAATAAACACAACCGGTTCTAAAGCAAATTATGCCCCTATGCAAAAATCTGTGATTCAGATGAAAAATGAGTTGGAGAAAATAAAGGAACAAATCTTAAATGTATTGTAACTGATGGAGAATTTTGAAGGTAAATTGTTTGTGTTTTCGGCACCGTCTGGTTCTGGTAAAACGACCATAGTGCGTCATTTGTTAGGGCAAGAAAAATTCAATTTAGAGTTTTCTATTTCTGCTACTTCTAGAGCACCAAGGGGGTTTGAAGTTGAAGGTCAAGATTATTATTATATCTCTTTAAAAGAGTTTAAAGAAAATATTAAAAAAGATGCCTTCTTGGAATGGGAAGAGGTGTATAGAGATAATTTTTATGGAACCTTAAAGTCTGAAGTAGAGCGTATTTGGTCTCAGGGTAAACATGTCATATTTGATATTGATGTTGTGGGAGGGCTGCGGATCAAAAAGAAATTCCCAGACCAGACCTTGGCAGTTTTTGTAAAACCACCAAGTGTAGATGAGTTAAAGATTCGTTTGAAAAAACGCAAAACAGAAAGTGACGAAAAAATCAATATGCGCATCGCTAAAGCTTCAGTAGAGCTTGCAACTGCCCCACAGTTTGATGTTGTTATTAAGAACTATGACCTAGAAGTTGCTTTGGAAGAAGCGGAAGATTTAGTAGGTCGTTTTTTGCAATTAGAGAAAAATTAAGATGAATGTTGGTTTGTACTTTGGAACTTTTAATCCAATTCATGTAGGGCATTTAATTATTGCCAATCACATGGTAGAAAATTCTGATTTAGATGAGGTTTGGTTAGTGGTAACACCCCATAATCCTTTTAAAAATAAGCGTACATTGTTAGACAATCATCACCGATTTGAGCTAGCCATGTTGGCAACGGAAAAATACCCAAAAATAAAACCTACCAATATAGAGTTTGATTTGCCACAACCAAATTATACGGTGCATACCTTGGTGCATATTGCAGAGAAATATCCGCAACATAAATTTAGCTTAATCATGGGGGAAGACAATCTTAAGAGCTTTCATAAATGGAAAAATTACGCAACTATTTTAGAACACCATGCTGTTTTTGTGTATCCTAGGATTTCTGAAGGTAAAACAGCAACTCGCTTTGATGAGCACCCAAAAATTCAAACGATAGAATCGCCAATTATCCAAATATCATCTACTCATATTCGAAAGGGAATTAAAGCGGGAAGAAATATAGAGCCAATGCTTCCAGAGGCTGTTTGGAAGTATATCGATTATATGAACTTCTACAGGAAATAGTCACGCTATTTTTTCGTTGTATATTTGTAACTAATAGAGACCATTTTTGTGGATAGTAAGACATCAAAAAAAAGTAAGTTTAGACAGCAGATAACCAATAAGCTGAGATTGGTTGTTTTAAATGAAGACACCTTTGAGGAGCGCTTGTCATTTAAGTTAACTATTGCTAATATTTTTGTTTTGGGAGGTGTTTTTTCAATAGTACTCGTGGCTTTAACAACCGTATTTATAGCCTATACGCCGATTAAAGAATACATTCCTGGTTACGCATCAACACAATTGAAAAAAGAAGCTTCAAGGTTACTTTATGAAGCAGATTCTTTAAAAAGAAATTTGAAATTTTTAGAAAACTACTCGAAAGCATTGATGCCGATTTTGGCAGGAGAAATGCCTATCTCTAGCGTTGATTTTGATTCTTTAAAAGAGCATTCAGCTCAAGTATTTTCGGATAATAAAAAGTTAACCGCGTCAAAAAATGATTCTTTATTTAGGGAAAAGGTAGATAGTAAAGATCGTTTTCCATTGTTTGATAAAGCAGAAACTAAAGTTGAAATTGTTTTTTTTGCTCCAATAACGGGAAGTATTACACAAGAATTTAATAGTACCAATAAACATTTTGCCATTGATATCTCCCAGAAAATTGGAACTCCGGTCAAAGCCATTGAAGATGGTCGAGTAATCTTTTCTGAATGGACAATAGAGACCGGTTATGTGCTTATTATTGAGCATGGAACAGGTTTTATTTCAGTCTACAAACACAATGGGGTATTATTAAAGCAGCAGGGCGATTTTGTGAAGTCTGGCGAAGTAATTTCAACGGTTGGGTCAACAGGAGAATTAACCACCGGGTCGCATCTACATTTTGAGTTATGGTACAACGGGTACCCAGTGAACCCCTTAAATTATATAGATTTCGAATAATGAGTATAAAGTCTGTCTTTGCAATTCCATTTGCTAAACTAGTTACAAAGCGCGTTCTAAAATGGGCCAATAAACCCCATAAAACACAAGAAAGGGTTTTTAGAAATTTAATAAAAAAAGCAAAAAATACTGCTTTTGGAAAGGATCATGATTTTTCATCTATAAAAAATTATGAAGATTTTAAAAAGCGAGTAAACGTTCAAGACTATGAAGGTTTAAGGCCTTATATTGACAGAATTGTGGCGGGAGAAGAAGATGTGCTATGGAGTGGTAAACCACTTTATTTTGCAAAAACTTCAGGGACAACCTCTGGCGCAAAATACATTCCAATTACTAAAGAGTCTATGCCTACACATATCAAGGCCGCGCGAAATGCCTTGATGTTTTATATGACAGAAAAAAGAGATGCTAGTTTTGTAAATGGAAAGATGATTTTTCTACAAGGTAGTCCGGTGTTGGAAACATTAAACGGGGTAAAGCTTGGGCGCTTAAGTGGTATTGTAGCGCATTATGTGCCGAAATATTTATTGAAAAATAGATTGCCAAGCTGGCGTACGAATTGCATTGAAGATTGGGACACCAAAGTAACTGCAGTTGTAGAGGAAACTGTGCATGAAGACATGACTCTAATTAGTGGGATTCCTTCATGGGTTCAAATGTATTTTGAAAAGTTAATAGAAAAGACCGGCAAACCTATAAAAGATATTTTTCCGAATTTTAACTTCTTTGTATATGGGGGAGTAAACTTTGAGCCATATAAAAATAAGTTTGAAAGCTTAATTGGTAAAAAAATAGATTACGTAGAGTTGTATCCTGCTTCTGAAGGGTTTATTGCATATCAAGATTCACAATCCGAACCAGGGATGTTATTACAGTTAAATTCTGGTATATTTTATGAGTTCATTCCTGCAGCTGAATTTTTTGAAGAAAACCCAACCAGAATTTCTTTAAAAGACGTGAGATTAGATGTGAATTATGTACTCATCTTAAATACAAATGCAGGATTGTGGGGGTACAATATTGGAGATACCATTGAGTTTACTTCGCTTGAGCCCTATCGCGTTAAAGTAACCGGTAGGATCAAACATTTTATTTCTGCTTTTGGCGAACACGTTATTGGTAAAGAAGTAGAAAAAGCGCTTAATGATGCGATTAAAGAGACCGCTGTACATGTGAGTGAGTTTACGGTGGCGCCTCAGGTTAATCCTGATAGCGGCTTACCTTATCACGAGTGGTTTATTGAATTTGAAAATGCTCCTAAAGACCTTGCAGCTTTCGAAGCAAAGATTGACGCTTCCATGCAGTCTCAAAACAGCTACTATTTAGATTTGATAGATGGCAAGGTATTGCGTTCTGCGCGTATTAGAAAAGTCAAAAAAGGGGGCTTTCATGAGTACATGAAATCCATAGGGAAGTTCGGTGGTCAGAATAAGATTCCGCAATTGTCAGACAATCGCAAAATAGCCGATGTACTCCAAGATTATTTGATAGAAGAATAGATTAAATAGCTTGGTTTTTTTGATAAGAACAATTATGAACAATGCTAGCCTAAGAATTAGACTGAAGGGAACTATTTGATTATATGAATATTATTGCAGTAAATGTTGGGGTTGAGAAAGAAGTACATTGGAAGGGGAAGTTGATCCAAACGGGCATCTTTAAGTATGCTGTTGATGAGCCAATTTTTTTGGATGTTGAGCATGTAAAGAACGATGTAATTTGCGATAGAAAGCACCACGGGGGTGTAGATCAAGCTGTTTATGGTTACTCGTTAAATCATTATCAATATTGGAAGGAAATCTATCCGAATGTAGATTGGCAATATGGAATGTTTGGAGAAAATCTAACAATTGATGGTTTGGATGAGGCCAAATTGCATGTTGGAGATAGGTTTCAAGTCGGAGCTGCCATTTTAGAAGTTACAAAACCCAGGCTTCCTTGTTTAAAATTAGGATTGCGTTTTAATGATATGAAAATTGTAAAAAAGTTTTGGAATAGCTCTTTTTCTGGTGTTTATTTTAAAGTTTTACAAACTGGTTTAGTGCGCACTGATGATGTATTTATCCCGCTCAAGTTGTGCAAAGAGAATCCGACAATTGCAGAAGTGTATCAAGAAAAAAGAAAGGGGAAAGGAGGGAGCTAGTTTTTAAAAGACGCGCTATGCATTACGATCTTGTGAAAATATAAAAAAGCCGAAGGACAATATGAATTGTTACTTCGGCTTTGTTTTTTAGAAAAAGAGAAGTTTACTTTTTTGCAAGTAAATCTCTGATTTCCGTCAATAAATCTTCTTGACTCGGTCCTGCTGGAGCTGCTGGAGCTGGAGCCTCTTTTTTCTTCATGGCATTGATGCCTTTAATAATCATAAACATGACAAATGCTACGATAATAAAATCAATGACATTGGTTAGGAAGTCTCCGTACAAAACGGCAACTTCTCCGGTAATTTTTCCAGATGCATCTGCAACACCTTCTTTGGCAACGTATTTTAAATCTCTAAAGTCGGCATTAAATAGCAAGCCAATTAATGGAGATACAATTCCGCCTGTGAAAGAGGTGACCACTTGTTTAAAGGCAGCACCCATTACAAAACCAACTGCAATGTCAACTAAATTGCCTTTCATGGCAAATTCTTTGAACTCATTTAGCATTTTCATTCTTTTTATGTTTTTTGGTTAATAGATTTCCAATTTAAGGAAATTTTAACATGTAAGCAATCTTTTTACACGCTGCGAAATAGCTGTTAAGACTTCGTATGAAATAGTCTCAGATTTGAGAGCCATTTCATTTACCATTTCTTGAGAGTTAAATACAATAATTTCGTCTCCTTCTTTACAATCAATGTCTGTTACATCTGTCATTATCATGTCCATACAGACATTTCCAATGATCGATGCTTTTTTCTCATTGATTAGAACTGCATAGTTTTCATTGCCAAGTTTTCTTGAGATTCCGTCGGCATGACCAATAGGGATGGTTGCTATTTTGGTTCGTTTTTCTGCTATAAAAGCTCTATTGTATCCTACAGATTCACCTGATTCGACATAATGAATTTGAGAGATAATAGATTTTAAGCACACAACATTTTTAAGCGCGTTGGTCTCTTTTTTATCATTCCCGAAACCATATAGTCCAATGCCTAAGCGAACCATATCAAATTGTCCTTGTGGATAATTGATGATTCCAGAAGTGTTTACTAAGTGAATGATTGGTTTGTAGGTTAGCTGTGCACTGAATTGTTTTACGATATCGGTAAAATCGCGTACTTGTTTGGTAGTAAACTCCTTTTCATTGAGATCTTCACTAGCTGCTAGATGAGAGAAGATAGAGGTCACTTTTAAATGAGTTGTTGCTTTTAATATTGCACTTATTTTGGGAATATCATTATGCCAAAATCCAATTCTATTCAAACCAGTATTGAATTTTATATGAATAGGGTAGTGTATGAATGACTGTGTTTTTGCTAACGCTAAAAATGCGTTAAGAATGTTGAAGTTATAAAGGTTGGGTTCTAGTTTATAGGCAATGATTAGTTCTAAATTCTGAATTTGTGGATGCAGTACTAATATCGGAGTTTCTACTCCAGATTTTCTTAGTGCAATACCTTCATCTGCATAGGCTACCGCGAAGTAAGCGATATCATTTTTTAAAAAATTAGCAACTTTTATAGCTTCAGTTCCATAGCCAAATGCTTTCACAACCACGAGTATTTTAGTGCTCTTTTTTAACTTTCTTTTAAAATATTGCAGGTTATGCTGTAGTGCATTTCCGTCAATCTCCAAAACAGTTACATGGTTATTCATAGGATGTTATTCTGTTGTTTGGTCAGGATTTTTAAGAGCCAATGCTTTTGCTTTTTGTTTTTGTAAAGCTTTGTAATATGCCGCCCTACTCAAGGGTTCGTATTCTTCAACCTCTCCTAATAGAACAAGTTCTTCGTTTTGAGCTTTTCTAAAACTATAATGCGCTAAGTTTCCTGTATGTGTGCAGACCGCATGCACTTTGGTTACATATTCTGCAGTGGCCATTAAAGCAGGCATCGGCCCAAAAGGTTTTCCTTTGAAATCCATATCTAAACCAGCAACAATAACGCGAACCCCTCTGTTCGCTAAATCATTACAAACAGCCACAATTTCATCATCAAAAAACTGTGCTTCATCAATACCAACAACATCAACATTTGTAGCTAATAAAGGAATGTTTGAAGAAGCAGGGACTGGCGTAGAACGAATGCGATTGTCATTATGAGAAACAACCTCTTCCTCATCATAACGCGTGTCTACTGCTGGTTTGAAAATTTCTACGCGTTGCTTGGCAAATTGTGCACGTTTTAATCTTCGGATCAATTCTTCTGTTTTACCAGAAAACATTGAGCCACAAATAACCTCTATCCAGCCAAATTGTTCTGTATGATTTACCGTATTTTCGAGAAACATTTTGTAGTTTTATACTTGAAATGTGATTATGATTGTATGTTCATTCAAGTCATACAAATTTATTAAAAAAATAATGCCAAGCATCAATTAATTTATCAACTTATGCACAAAAAATTAGCAGCCGACTTAACAAGCTTAGCGCACAGTATATTACAATTAAAAAACAAGGAAGATGTCTTAGTTTTAAAGCAGAGGGCCTATGAACTTTATGAAAAATTGACAGTTTTGGCATATGTTGATGAGTACATAGAGTCAACACCACATGCAACTGAAACAAAAGAAGAGCTTCTTCAAAAAATTGAACAAGCTGCTGAGAGAGAGGTTTTTGTGGCAAAAGAAACTGATGCAGCTCTTGTTAATGATGAAGTCCTAACAGAAGATGAAGAAGAGTTGGCGGTTGAATTTGTAGTGAAAGAAACAGAAGAGCATGTATTGATGCCATTGGAAGCTGATAAAGAAGAAAAAGAAATAACAGCTTTAGAAGATGCGGTTCAAGAAATAACGGAGCAACCTTTTGATGAATTAGAACAAACCCTATTCTCTACGGATGATTTTGAGGATGCTGATGAGACGCATTCTCAAGAAAGTAAGTTGATGACTTTAGAAGAGGAGTTAGAAGATACTATATCTGTAGAAGTTGCAGCAGATTTATTTGAAAAGGCACCACAGAAGAAATCCTTAAACGATGCGCTGAACAGCAACTTACAGTTGGGGCTGAATGACCGAATTGCTTTTGTGAATAATTTATTTGAAGGGAATCAGGGAGATTTTAACAGAGTCATTTCTCAAATAAATTCCTTTAAGACAGAAAAAGAAGCGAAGAAGTTTATTAATAAAATGGTGAAGCCAGATTATGACTGGTCTGAGCAAGAGGAGTATGAAAAGCGATTTATGTCATTAATTGAACGTAAATTTGCATAAAATAGAAAATAGATGAAGATAGAAGTTTCGAACGGAGAAATACTAGATAAATACACAATTTTAGAGATCAAACTTTCTCAGATTAAAGACGCAAAAAAGCTTGTGAATATTCAACATGAATATGATACCTTAACACCAGTAGTGAAAAGTATTTATGCCGAAGCAAAAGAAGCGTCTCGCCTAAAAAAATTACACACAGATTTGTTAGTTGTAAATAAGAAACTGTGGAAAATAGAAGATGATATCAGAGAATGTGAGCGTGCTAATGATTTCGGACAAGTCTTTGTAGATTTGGCACGAGCAGTATATTATACCAATGACGATAGGTCTGACGTAAAAAAGGAAATTAATACCTATACAGGGTCAGATTTGGTAGAAGAAAAGTCATACGAAGATTACAAATCTTAACAAGAAATTTCGGTTCAATGCGATTACACAAGAAAATAGGTTCAAAAACACTAGGTGTTTTTTGTGTTATGCTGTTTTGTTTATCTTGTAAAACGAGCTACAGAGTTGAAAGTTTCACAGAGAATGCAGTGCCCTTGGCTCCAGATTATTCTAGGGAAAGTGCTTGGGCTCTATTGCCTAATAGTAAAGAAAAAGAGGTGTATCGATCTTTTTTTAAAGCAAGTGACTCCTTAAAAGCAGATGTCTTTTATGTGTATCCAACATTGCTTTTAGATGCAAAAGATGCACGTTGGAATGCTCCTATTGAAGATGAGGTTCAGAGAGAGGAAATCATAAATTCTGCGATAAAATACCAAGCTTCGGCTTTTGCAGCCTCTGGCAAACTGTATGTTCCTATTTATAGGCAAGCGCATATAAAATCATATTACTTGTATGACAAAGGAGGGAAACAAGCATTTGAAATAGCTTATTTAGATGTGAAAAATGCTTTTGAGTATTACCTTAAAAATTACAATAACGGAAGGCCAATTATTATTGCTAGCCATAGTCAAGGAACAAACCATGCGACACAATTGTTGAAAGATTTTTTTGATGCGAAGCCGCTTCAGAAAAAGTTAATTGCAGCCTACATACCTGGAATGGGAATTAGACCCAATGAGTTTAAAACAATTCATCCCATGACAAAACCATCGCAAACAGGTGGTTTTGTGTCTTGGAATACGAGAAAGAAGAATTCCTATCCTAAAAAGAAAGAGAAGTACAAGGGAGCAGTTGTTACCAATCCTATTACTTGGGATGAGCAAAAAACAACCCTACTTGAACAGCATAAAGGGTTTTTATATTCAAATGATAAGATGTATGAGAGCGCCTTATCTATTGAATTAACCGATGGCATGGTATGGTCTACAAACCCAAAGTTTCCTGGCCGCTTTTTTATGTCGTTCATGAAGAACTATCATATCGGAGATATCAATCTTTTTTGGCAAGATATCAATGAAAATGCAATGCTAAGAACAAAAACATGGCTAGAAAATAACTAGCCTAAATGTGTTGTTAATCGGTGTATCTCTTTTTTGCTATTTCCTATGAATATTTCTGAATCAACAATAAAAACAGGTCGCTTTAAGAAGGTGTATTCATTGAGTATATATTGTCTGTAGTCTGCTTCACAAAGTTCTTGGTTCTTGAGGTCCATTGCCTTGTATAGCTTCGCTCTTTTGTTAAATAATGCCTCATAACTACCAGACAATTCATGCATTTTTTCTAGTTGATCTATCGAAACGGGGGCTGCCTTTATCTCTTGTTTTTCAAATCCATCTAAAGGAACTTCTTTTAAAATTCTTCTGCAAGTATCGCAGGTTTGTAAAAAATAGACTTTCTTCATTTTATACTGTATATTTGAGGCTAAATTTAATAATAAATAATGAAGACACAATTTGATATTCTAAAAACATCTAGACAGTTAACATTACGCGTAATAGAAGGCTTAACGCTAGAACAATTACATGTTATTCCAGAGGGGTTTAAAAATAACATTGCTTGGAATGTAGCTCACTTGGTGGTTACCCAGCAATTATTGCACTACAAGTTGTCTGGTCTAGATTGTTTGGCTCCTGATGAGTTGATTGAGCTTTATAAAAAAGGAACGGCTCCAACAAAAACATTTACCCAAGAAGAGTTTGATGAGGTGATCGATTTATTTGTTGGGCTTCCAGATACCTTAGAAGAAGATTTTAATGAGGGTATTTTTCAAAATTACAATGCATATCAAACGAGTACAGGTTTGGTGTTGGATAGTTTAGATACAGCAATTCACTTCAATAACTATCACGAAGGTATTCATTTAGGAGTTATTTTAGCGATTAAAAAATTCGTTTAATAAGGTTGGCTGTGTGTTTAAGCTTTCTTCGATTGTTTAATGAAGCGTTGCATGTGTCTATTCAACGATCGTTGTAAAGTTAAAACGAATTCCAAGTTACGGTATTCTATTTACATTACGTTAATAAGTTGAATGTGTGAATAGATAAAAAAGCAGGTACCTGTAGTAATTGCTTTTTTATTTAGAATTGCTAGGTTATATTTTAGAAAAAAGGCCGCTTGAAAAATTAAGGTGATATACAAGTCCTACCTGAAAATGAACCAGCGATTCGTTATTTGAATTAGATGTACTAGTAGTTTGTAATCCATCGATAGCATCTGAGAAAAAAGACTGAAAGCTAAAATTGGTAACAGCGTCTAGCTTTTCTGATACTTTATAGCGAATTCCACCTCCTAATGTAAAGGAGAATGCTTTGCCGTTTCCAATAGCTCTGTTCTCGGGGTCTCGATATTTCGGTGGTATAAGAGAAAGGTCAGCTCTCCAGTCTCCAAGTGAAGAGGTTAGCGTGTTGTTGTATGAGGTGTATTTAAATCCAATACTTAAAAAAGGATTCCACTTCATATCTGTATAAGGGAACATGAACTCCTTTAAATCGTTGAAGTAATATTCTCCTTGAAACCCAACACTCATCATAGAGACTGATCCTCGCATGGCTCTCAGTAGTGGAGCTAGATCAGTGTCCAAAAGTGTGTATTTTCCAGAATGTTCAAAGTCAGCTTTTGTCAATAGATTTAGTTCTGTTCTTAGCATGACATGATTGTTGAATTTGCTGTATGCATTCCAGCGCATGTCAACATTGAAAAAGTGCACATAATGCACCAAGCTAAAAGATAGCGGGCTATTCCTAGCGGGACTCAGTCCATAGTCTGATTGAATTGAAGCACCGCCAATAAGCACACCAACACCATGTGTTAAGTGTTGAGCCTTCGTGGTAAATGCAATCAATAAGAAAAATAATATTGTTAAGGGGTTTCTCAATGATTTAATTTATGGGCGTAAATATATTAAATTGCGTTTAGATATAACAACTTTGATTTTATTATTTTATTGTTAATGATTCTGTGGGTAGATGCCAGTTCGCACTGATTTGAAATGTAACAGGATGATAGATAACCTTTTCAGGTTGCTGTTTCAATAAAAAATTACCTGTATCCCATTTTAGATTGCTATTTGTGTCGATAATGGCTCGAATCAAATAATTTCCTGGCGGTAAAAGATCAAATGTCACAAGGCCATTCTGTACCGTTTTTCTATCTACAATAACACTATTTTTTTCCTTTAATAATTCAATAAGGACCCCTGAATCACTTAGGTTGTTTATGTTTAGCGTAATGCTTCCATAATCTTCAGGCTCTTTGGTTTTAAACCGATAATTCAACGTGTCATTATGAGTTTCATAGATGTCGGTAAAGGCTTTCGGTAAAAATCTAAGGCGATAACTTTCGTTGTTGTTTTTGTCGAATACGAATTGGATATCATTCGTTTTTTTACTGATTATTTCACGAAAAGGAACCTGAACAGAGTCTTTAGTTAAAAAAGAAATCATTGATTTGTCAACTCGTTTAACAGGGTTGTTTGTTGTTAACGTAAGCGTGTCCCTTAGGTCGAGGACTGCCTTTATATTTGAATTTATTTTGAGTGAATCCGTGACTTTATTTCTTAGGAAAACGGTGACCGTGTCAATAGTCGTTTCTTTTGAGATTTTAAATACTAATGAGTCATTCTTAATGGGTGAATACCAGTAATTCAATGTGTCTTTCTCTGGTTCAAATTTTAGAACACTTTTAAAGTTGTTTGGAACATTAGAAAGTAACTCAATATTCATAGAGGCAGCGTTACCCTCATAACCAAAGAGAATTTTTCCTTTATTAATCTGCTTAGGTCTTGCGAGTTTAAAAGCAGCTGTTTCTTTAAATAAGGCAAGTGGTTTTTCAATGATACTATCTTTCGGGAGTTGGATAATGTCATCATAAAATCCTATTTTATCTTCTCTTGGATTAAACAAATAGTTGTTTGAGATATCTTTTAGCGCAATGAGTACATACTTTCCTTTTGCCATATTGGTCATGTCAAATAATGTAGAATCTACTGTGTTTGCAACATACGTAGGTTTTTTCTTAAAGATAATTGAATCTGTATAGGTAGAATCGATCTTGTATAGTAACACATTGATGTTCTTATCAAAATCTTTTTTATATGCATCTTTAACAACTCCGCTAGTGTACAGCGAATCAATATAAGTACCTGTAGAGAAAACATATTTAAAATTGCTCAATGAATTTCCTTCGTTGTTATCTTGAATGCTGTTTCCGAAGTTAAACGTATAGGTTGTATTTGCTTTTAGGGTGTCTGTAAGTCGTATTGTAATGTCTCTGCTGGCTGATCCTTGTGGTGTTATTGTTGGTAGAAATTTCAGCGGAGGGGAAATGATTAATTGCTGATTTATATTTTTAACAGTAATGTACTCGTCAAAAGAAATCTTTATCTTTTGGGCTGAAAATTGAATGCTTTTATGAGGCGGATTTGCCGCAACCATAACAGGTGCGATACTATCCTTTAATCCGCCAGTAGGTCTTCCTTTTCTCGCGCAATTACTGGTTAAAATACAAATCGTTATTACTAAAAGTATAACTTTAAAAAAATGTTTCAATACGTTCTGTTTTCATGCAAAATAACAATTTTTTTATGTCAATAGAATCAATTTAGTCGTTAAATTATTCAGTATAAGCCATTGTAACGATGCTTATTTTGATGTTTTTCGTTCTTTGTAATTCTTTGCAACAGGCTTCTAGCGTTGCTCCCGTAGTAATCACATCATCAATCAATAGTACATGTTTGTTTGAAAATAGGTTTGGATCTATGAGATGAAAGGTTGTTTGTGCATTGTTAAAGCGTTCAAAACGTTGTTTAAATGTTTGAGTTTTGGAGGTCGAGGTTCTAATAAGGGCGTTAGAAATGTATTCAGACTGCAGTACTTGAGACAATCGATTACCAAATAATGTTAGCTGGTTATAGCCTCTTTTTTGTAATTTTATTTTGTGAAGTGGAACCGGAACGATGCAGTCAATAGTATTAAATTCGCCCGATTCTTTTAAGATATTTCCAAACCAGTGACCTAAGAAATCACCAACTTCTTGTTGTCCTTTGTATTTTAAATGTTGGATAAGCGCTTTTGTTTTTCCTTCCTTTCTGTAAATTAAAAATGATCCAGCATTCTCAATTGGAATTCTTCCTAGAAAGGTATTTTTAATTTTATTATCTTTAAAACTTGTGTAACAAATAATTGGTAAATCATGTCTACATTGTGTACAGACTACTTTTTCATAGTTGAGTAGTTCTGTGCTGCAAGTCACACAAATCTTTGGGTAAAAGAGATGTAATACATCAGAAAAGTAGTTCATGAGTAGCATTATTTTTTGTTATAAGATACTAAAAAACAACCATGTGAATAAGAGAGTCGATTTTTTTAAGGTTGCATTGAAGAATTTAAAAACTTCAGGAACCATTATGCCAAGTTCAAAGTTTTTAGCACAAAAAATGTTGAAAGATATTGATTTTTCTGTATCGAATGTATTGGTGGAGTTGGGTCCTGGCAATGGAGCAATTACAGATGAAATACTGAAAAAGATAGGGCCTAATTCACATTTAATTTGCTTTGAGGTAAACGACGTGTTTTATCAGTATTTGAAAAAAAATGAACATCCGCAATTGACAGTTTTGAATGTTTCTGCAGAGTATATTCAAGAAGAATTAGCTAAATTAGGCTATACAAGCACAAGTCATATTATTTCTAGCTTGCCATTGACCATCATACCCGAATCTATTTCACATTCAATTCTTGAAAATTCTTTAGCATCGCTGGAATTAAAAGGAACATTTGTTCAGTTTCAGTATAGTTTAACCTATTATAAATATTTAAAGAAAGTTTTTAAAGAGGCAATTTCTTTAGATTTTGAGATGTTTAATTTTCCTCCTGCATTCGTGTATCGTTGTAAAAAACTGAATTAGTTTTTTTCTTGCTAGCTTTTTAGATTGATGTATATTTGTGACCATTATGGCAAAACAAGAAGATCAGTTTAAAAAAGTGCTATCGCACGCAAAAGAATACGGTTATGTGTTTCAATCTAGTGAAATATATGATGGTTTAAGTGCGGTCTATGACTACGCTCAAAATGGTGTTGAGTTAAAGAAAAATATTAGAGAATATTGGTGGAAAGCAATGGTTCAAATGCATGAGAACATTGTTGGTATAGACGCCTCGATTTTAATGCATCCAACAACTTGGAAAGCTTCTGGTCATGTAGATGCTTTTAACGATCCTTTAATTGATAATAAAGATTCTAAAAAACG
>JBELDQ010000013.1:0-21711 GCA_042094215.1 Polaribacter sp.
AAGCGAAGTTTTTAATAGCGATATACTCTGCACAACTAGCGCCTACTGCACCTGCCCCTACAACTGTTACTTTCATATTATTTTTGTTTTGATTTGAATTAATTTTCTACGCAAAAGTACTATAAATTATTGGAAATGAATAGGCAACTAAATGAAAAAAGGCTACGAAATTCGTAGCCTTTTGATCTTGTTATTTTGAGGTGCTTTTTATCTGAAGCTAAAAGCGATTCCTGCGTTTACTGTGTTGTACTCTTGTAAGGTGTAGTTCGCGAAAATTTTAAAGAACCCAAGGCTTAATCTTGCTCCTAATGTTGTTTTTACACCACTAGCGTCAAATTCCATATCTGTAGGTACATCGATGGTTTCATTCACAGTAAAGGTTTGTCCGCCTGCGCTGTATGAATATTCTCCAATATAGGTTCCATTGATATCTAGGGTTGCGCTTCCAGAGCTGTATCCAAAACCACCATATACAGCAATAAAAGGAAAGTTCAAAGAAGCAATGGCTTCCATGGTGTAGGCTTTTAAAGCAAAGCCTGCTGATCCATTATTTACAGTTAAAGCGCCGTTTTGATCAGGGAATCCATAGGTTACATCCATCGAGGTGTAGGCTGCTAGAAGCGAAACGTGCAACGGTAGTTTATCTACAGGGCCAAACCAGCTAGTAATTTCTTTTTTCAATCCTAAACCAAGCATTTTTGCTTTTCCGCCATCATCTCCGAAATCGGTTTCTGGGAAAAAACGAACCATGGCATCTAGGTCAAAAGGAAGTCCCACATTTAATTGTGCAACAGGTGCAGGAATTGCTCCTAAAGGCAAGTCACCTGCAATTCCACCTGGTAAAGAAAGGGGTGCTGTTACGGTTTGTGTTTGTCCGTTAATGCTCATTGTTTTTGAAACGGTGAGGCCAGTGGCTCCATTACTGTCTCCTCCAAGGGTAGGGGATGTAATGCTGCTAGGTGAGATAGAGGTCAATCCGGTAGCTGTAAAAACTTCATCTTTTGAAGGAACCATCGAAGCACTGAGGCCAACGGTAAGGTCAAACCCAAATTTCTTGTGTACTTTTGCGGTGTGGTACCATCCGTTGTTCATTCCGTAGATAAATCCTTTCATTGCAGGATTGAAATACCCTTTCATTAATTTGGTTGCATCGGCTTTGTCTGCTAGTAGAATGTTTTCAAAGCCGTCTTGAGCTTGTGCGCTAAAGGTTAAGGAGCATGCCCCCAAAAATACTAAAATAGACTTTTTCATTGTAATTTGTTTTTTTTAATAATTGAGTTTTAAAGAGCGAATATAAGCTATTTTTTAGCAATTTGTGTGGTTTCGATGAAGATTATATTTTGGGGTATATGTAAAAAAAAGCCTTCATAAATCATGAAGGCTTTTGTGGTTTGTTATGCATCAATATTGGCATATTTGGCATTCTTTTCTATAAAGTCTCTTCGTGGAGGTACTTCGTCTCCCATCAGCATAGAAAACACTCTGTCTGCTTCAGTGGCATTGTCTATGACAACTTTTCGAAGTGTTCTAAATTCTGGATTCATGGTGGTGTCCCAAAGTTGTTCGGCGTTCATCTCTCCAAGACCCTTGTAACGTTGTATGTTTACGCTACCTCCAAGTTTTTGAGCAATCAAGTCACGCTGGTTGTCGTCCCAAGCATATTCTTTTTTCTGTCCTTTCTTTACCAAGTAGAGCGGTGGTGTTGCGATATAAATATACCCTTGCTCAACCATTTCTCTCATGTATCTAAAGAAGAAGGTAAGAATTAAGGTAGCAATGTGGCTTCCATCTACATCGGCATCACACATTATGACTACTTTATGATAGCGTATTTTAGAAAGGTTCAGAGCTCTTGGGTCTTCTTCGGTTCCAATGGTTACTCCGAGTGCAGTAAACATGTTTTTGATTTCTTCATTTTCAAAAACTTTGTGCTGCATTGCTTTTTCAACATTCAAGATTTTTCCACGTAATGGCAAAATTGCTTGAAAGTTTCGATCTCTACCTTGTTTGGCTGTTCCTCCGGCCGAATCTCCCTCAACCAAGAAGATTTCACACTGTGCTGGATCTGTTTCTGAACAGTCAGATAATTTCCCAGGAAGTCCGCCAATACTCATGACCGTTTTACGTTGCACCATTTCTCTCGCTTTACGCGCAGCATGCCGCGCTTGGGCAGCAAGAATTACTTTCTGAACAATGGTTTTAGCATCATTAGGGTTTTCTTCTAGGTAGTCTGTTAGCATTTCAGAAACTGCCTGCGATACTGCAGAAGTCACATCTCTGTTTCCTAATTTTGTTTTTGTTTGTCCTTCAAACTGTGGCTCTGCAACTTTTACTGAGATAATTGCGGTCAATCCTTCTCGAAAATCATCTCCAGAGATTTCAAACTTCACATTTTTAAGCAAGCCAGAATTGTCTGCATACTTTTTTAGTGTCCCTGTTAATCCGCGTCTGAACCCAGATAAGTGTGTTCCTCCTTCGTGGGTGTTGATATTGTTTACGTAGGAGTGTAGGTTCTCGGAGTATGAGGTGTTGTATACCATGGCAACTTCAACTGGAATGCCGTTTTTCTCTCCTTCCATAGAAATCACATTCGCTGTTAATTGCTCGCGAGTGCTATCTAAGTATTTGATGAATTCTGGCAAACCTTCTGTACTCGAAAACGTTTCAGATATGAAGTTTCCTTCATCATCTGTGGCTCTCTTGTCTGTTAAGATGATGGTGATTCCTTTATTTAGGTACGATAATTCGCGCAAACGTGCTGCTAACGTATCATAGTTGTATTCTGTGGTTTGTGCAAATATTGATTTGTCTGGTAAAAAGGTTACAATGGTTCCTGTGAAATCTGTTTCTCCAACGGTTTTTACAGGGTAGAGGGCTTTTCCTCTTTCGTATTCTTGTTGCCAAATTTTGCCATCTTTATGAACGGTTGCAGTTAAGTGATCAGAGAGTGCGTTTACACAACTCACACCAACTCCGTGCAATCCTCCAGACACTTTGTAAGAGTCTTTATCAAATTTTCCACCGGCACCTATCTTAGTCATTACTACCTGCAGGGCAGAAACACCTTCTTTTTTGTGAATTCCAACTGGAATTCCACGTCCATTATCTTTGGTAGTGATTGAGTTGTCTTCGTTAATAGTGACTTCAATCGCATCACAATGTCCGGCCAACGCTTCGTCAATGGAATTGTCTACAACTTCGTATACCAAATGGTGCAATCCTCGCACGCCTACATCTCCAATATACATGGATGGACGCATTCTAACATGCTCCATTCCCTCGAGGGCTTGAATGCTAGAAGCATCATAGTTGTGTTTTTTTTCTTCGCTCATATCTAGTGAATATTTCGTTTTAATTTCAAAAAAAATAGCCTCAAAAGGACGCTACATAACCTAACAAAACTACAGAAATTTTAGGTGTTATAAAAGGAAATTTTTGATTTGCTACTGAAATTATGAACATTTGTTAATTACTTAAAAATGTCTTAAATGTCTTTTAAATAGCTTTAAACAGCATGTGCTGCTTTTTATTGGTCTTTGATTTTTATGAAAACCCCAAAATAGCGCTAAGACGCTATTTTGGGGTTTTTTAAAATGTCTAAAAGAAGGGTGAAACTTCTTTATTGCGACAGATTAGTACGCATCTTCGTGTACATTTAAAATAGCCCTTCCAGAAGGCTCGTTCATGTTTTTGAAGGCCTCGTCCCATTCAAGTGCAATTTTTGTACTACAAGCAACACTTGGCTCTTGAGGAACACTTAATGCAGCGGTATCGCTAGGGAAATGTTCTTCGAAGATTGCTCTGTAGTAAAACTCTTCTTTGTTTTGCGGTGTTTGCATTGGAAAACGAAACTTGGCATTGACTAATTGTTCATCGGTTACTTCTTGTTCAACAACCTCTTTTAAGGTATCAATCCAATCGTAGCCAACACCATCTGAGAATTGCTCCTTTTGTCTCCAGGCAACACTCTCAGGAAGTAGGTCTTCAAAAGCCTTTCTAATGACCCATTTTTCCATGCGTTCTCCATTGATCATTTTGTCTTGTGGGTTGATGCGCATGGCAATATCTATAAATTCCTTATCTAAAAAAGGAACACGGCCTTCTATGCCCCATGCCATAAGGCTTTTGTTTGCACGTAAGCAATCATACATGTGTAGCTTGTCTAATTTACGGACGGTTTCTTCATGGAATTCTTTCGCATTTGGAGCTTTGTGAAAGTACAAATAGCCTCCAAAAATTTCATCAGCTCCTTCTCCAGAGAGCACCATTTTAATCCCCATAGATTTTATGACACGTGCCATAAGGTACATTGGAGTAGAAGAACGTATGGTGGTGATGTCGTAGGTCTCAATGTTGTAAATGACATCTTTAATGGCATCTAGACCTTCTTGTATGGTGAACTTTATTTCGTGGTGAATGGTGCCAATGTGGTCTGCCACTTTTTGTGCGGCTGCTAAATCGGGAGAGCCTTCGAGTCCAACAGAAAACGAATGTAGCTGTGGGTACCACGCGTCTTGTGTGTCATCAGATTCGATTCTCTTTTGCGCATACTTTTTAGCAATGGCAGAGGTGACAGAAGAGTCCAATCCACCAGAGAGCAATACGCCGTAAGGCACATCAGACATCAATTGTCTGTGCACAGCTGCTTCTAATGCTTCTTTTACTTCAGCGATGCTTGTTGCATTGTCTTTCACCGCATCATACTCAGACCAATCTCGCTGGTACCATTGCACCAATGTACCCTCTTTGCTCGATAGATAATGCCCTGGAGGAAAGAGTTCTATCTTGCTACACACGCCTTCAAGAGCTTTGAGCTCTGACGCTACATAAAAAGTACCGTTCTGATCCCATCCAATATAGAGCGGAATAATGCCCATATGATCACGTGCAATAAAGTACTCATCTCTTTCTATATCATACAGAGCAAAGCCGAAAATTCCATTCATGTCATCAATAAAATGTACTCCTTTACTTCTGTAGAGGGCTAAAATAACTTCGCAATCAGAGGCTGTCTGAAAATTGTAGTTGCCATCAAATTGTTTTCTTAATTCACGGTGATTGTATATTTCTCCATTAGCCGCTAATACGAGTTTTTTATCGTCACTAAATAGAGGCTGTTGTCCGGAGGCAGGATCAACAATAGCTAAGCGCTCATGGGTCATAATTGCTTTCTCATTGCTGTAAATCCCGCTCCAGTCTGGTCCGCGATGTCTTACTTTTTTGGACATCTCTAAGAGTTGAGGTCGCAATGTTGCTGCTTTTTCTTTTAAGTCAAATGCACATACAATTCCACACATAATTTTTTGTTTTTAGAATGTTAACTACTTTCAAAGCATCTTAATAGTACTGCTTTCGTTTATACAAATAAAGGCGGTTTAGTAAAAAAATGAAATCTAATTTGAAATAATGTTTAATTATTTAATGTTATTTGTGGTTTTTTGTTTTAAATTGTAATATTTATTCGTGGATTTGCTGTAGAATATTATAAATCATTACTTTAAAGTTTTTTTTAAAAATTTATTTGCGCATGTAAAAATCTATTCTAATCTTTGCAGCGTAATGATGAAACAACAAAACATATGGTGGTGGAGCTCTCTTAGTTGATAAGTGAGTAATATCCTATACGTATATATTATATAAAAAGGCTTATCTCACGATAAGCCTTTTTTTTGTTTTTAACAATGGGCTGTAGCTCTAAACGCATGCCGAAATCGAGTATAATTTTAAAGTAGATGAATGCTTCATAAAGAGATGAATGTATGAAAAGAAGACAATTTAAAACCATTAGTACAAAACGTATTTCAGATACGGTAACACCTGTTGGCGTGTATTTAAGGTGTAGAGACGCCTATGTCAATTCGTTATTATTAGAAAGTTCTGACTATCATAGCAAAGAAGATAGCTTTTCTTTTATTTGTATAGAGCCCATTTTAACGATGCGAGTTGAAGATCACAATTTTACTGTTTTAGAAAATGGAGAGACCCTGGATACATATGCTATTGATAAGAATTTTTATCAATTGTTTAATGATTTTTCAAAGAACATTGTTCTAGATTGTGCCAATGAGCTCAAGCCACTTAATGGTTTGTATGGCTATAGCACCTATGACAGTGTTCAGTATTTTGAAACGATTCAATTGAAGGCAAAAGAAGCTCCTTCCAAAATACCATTGATGCAATACAGTTTTTATCGTTTTATCATTGCTGTAAATCATTTTAATGATGAGCTGACTGTGATAGAGAATATTGAAGAAGGAGATTTTTCAAGAATTGCTGAGATTGAAACACTTATTGAAGCACAAACCTTTACCACGCATGCATTTGAAATGAAAGGTGAGGAGACTTCTAATTGTACAGATGATGATTTTAGGGCTTACGTATCAAAAGCCAAAGCGCATTGCAAACGAGGAGATGTTTTTCAATTGGTGTTGTCTCGCCAATATCAGCAAGAATTTAAAGGAGATGAGTTCAATGTATACAGAGCTTTGCGCTCGATCAATCCGTCGCCATATTTGTTTTATTTTGATTATGGTTCCTTTAAATTGATGGGGTCTTCTCCAGAAGCACAAATTAAAATCAATGCCGGTAATGCCATTATCAATCCTATAGCGGGTACTTTTCGTAGAACAGGAGATATGGCAGCCGATTTGAAGCTGGGTAAGCAACTTTCAGAGGATGCAAAAGAGACTGCAGAACATGTGATGCTGGTGGATTTAGCAAGAAATGATTTAAGCAAGCATGCCAGTAATGTGAGTGTAGAAGTATTTAAAGAGGTGCAATATTTTAGCCATGTAATCCATTTGGTTTCTACGGTGCAAGGACAGGTCAAAGGCAATGCAATTGAAGTGGTTGGTGATACCTTTCCGGCAGGTACCTTAAGTGGTGCGCCAAAGTACAAAGCCATGCAGTTGATTGATAGCTATGAAAATCAGTCTCGAGGCTTTTATGGCGGAGCTGTTGGTGTTATTGGTCTTGATGGATCTGTAAATTTGGCCATTGCTATTCGTTCTTTTGTGAGTAAAGATAATGTACTCTATTCGCAAGCAGGGGCTGGTATTGTAATCCACTCAGACGAAGAAAAAGAGTTGCAAGAAGTGAAAAATAAATTGGCAGCGTTAAAAAAGGCGCTGTTGTTAGCAGAACAACTGTAATATGAAGATATTAATTTTAGATAACTACGATTCGTTTACCTATAATTTGGTGCACATGGTAGAAGAAATTACGGGAACATCACCAGTGGTGTTTCGAAATGATGAAATAGCCATTGAAGCTATTGCCGAGTATGACGTTCTTATTTTGTCTCCGGGACCTGGAATTCCTGATGAAGCAGGTATTTTAAAAGAGGTTATTGCTACCTATGCTGGCAAGATCCCTATGTTTGGAGTCTGCTTAGGTTTGCAGGCAATTACTGAGGTTTTTGGTGGGAAGATAGAGAATTTAGGAAACGTTTTTCATGGAGTAGCCACCCAAATGCAAGTGATTGATAAAGATACGCCTATTTTTAAAGGAATTCCTGAGAAGTTTCTTGCGGCGAGATACCATTCTTGGATCGCTTCAAAAGAGAACTTTCCAAATGTAATTGCGATCACTGCTATTGATGAAGATGGAGAGATACAGGCGATTCAGCACCGAGAATATAACATTGCTGCCGTTCAGTTTCATCCAGAATCGATTCTCACTGAAGTGGGAGCGCAGCTCGTCCGAAATTTTTTAGATACCATTAAAATATAACCCTATACAGCAGTACGTTAAAGACGAGAGAGTTTGTTTGAAATTTATTAAAATAGCTTCAGATATTTCTTGTTTTTTTAATGTCAAAACAACTTATGAAACATATATTAAACCATTTATATCAACAAAAAAAGTTATTGAAGTCACAGGCGAAAGCGGTGTTGATAGACATTGCATCAGATCGCTATACAACAGAGCAATTGGCATCTTTTTTGACTGTTTTTATGATGCGCCCAATAGCTGTGGAGGAGCTTGCAGGTTTTAGGGAAGCCTTGATGGCGCTCGCTATTAAAGTAGATTTCTCTGAATACGACACCATTGATATTGTGGGTACCGGAGGTGATGGAAAAGACACTTTTAATATTTCTACCTTGACCTCATTTATTGTTGCAGGGACAGGACAGAAGGTAGCCAAGCATGGTAATTATTCGGTGTCTTCACAATCTGGTTCTTCTGATATGCTCGCGCAATTTGGATACACATTTACCAACAATGAGGCTGTGTTAAAGCAGCAGTTAGAGACTGCAAATATTTGCTTTTTACATGCTCCGAAATTTCATCCTGCCATGAAAACTGTTGGCCCTACAAGAAAGGCACTTCAACTAAAAACATTCTTTAACATGTTAGGTCCCTTAGTAAATCCGAGTTCACCGAAATACCAGTTGTTGGGAACCTACAATCTTGAAATTGCAAGGCTGTATCAGTATATCTTACAAGAAGAGTCGGCAAATTATGGCATCGTGCATGCATTAGATGGCTATGATGAAATCTCATTAACAGGTGCTTTTAAGATCTTTACCAAGCAAGGTGAACAGGTCATTAGTCCAGAAGATTTAGGGCTCCAGAATGTAGCACCTTCAGCGTTATTTGGTGGGAAATCTGTTGCAGAAGCAGCAAAAATTTTTAAGACAATTATTGAAGGAGAGGGTACAGAAGCGCAAAACAATGTGGTGCTAACAAATGCTGCATTTGCTTTGCAAATTGTTTCTGAAAATCTCTCTTTTGAAGCGGCTTTTGCAGTTGCTAAAGACTCTCTTTTTGGTTTAAAAGCAAAGGCATGTTTGGAAAAATTAGTCGGGTAACAGCAGTATGTTGACGCTACGTAAATTGAGAGCCCTCTAGAATAGAAGTAACGGTGTCCGAAGGCATGCGATGCATGCAGGTGCACGATAATAAAAAATAATAAAGAATGACAACACTTGAAAAAATTATAGCATTTAAAAAGAAGGAAGTAGCAAAGATTAAAGCGGAGGTTCCTGTGAGTAAATTGGTGGAGAGTCCTAATTTTAAACGGACATCACTTTCATTAAAAAAATCATTATTATCGGTGGGCTCTTCGGGAATTATTGCGGAGTTTAAGCGTCAATCTCCATCAAAAGGTATTCTCAATGACAAAGCGACTGTGGTAGATGTCACCAATGGGTATTTAGATGCAAATGTGGCTGCGCAATCTATTTTAACAGATACCTCTTTTTTTGGAGGGAGTATGGCAGACTTGATGGAGGCAAGAGTGGTAAATCAAGTAAAGCCGATTTTGCGAAAAGATTTTATTGTAGATGGTTTTCAGGTAGTCGAATCAAAGGCTATTGGTGCAGATGCCATTTTGTTGATTGCCGCATTTTTAACCAAGCAAGAGCTGAAAAATTACGGGCAACTCGCTACAGATTTGGGCATGGAAGTGCTCTATGAGGTGCACAGTATGGAAGATTTAGAGAAGTTGGATCCAGCGAATAAAATCATTGGAATTAACAACAGAAATTTACACACATTTGAAGTTGATTTAGAGCATTCAATTCGCTTGGGGAATGAGGTTCCTGATAGCTCTGTTAAAATTTCTGAAAGTGGTATTTCAGATCCTACAGTTATTTCAGGGTTGAAGGCACAGAATTTTCATGGATTTTTAATTGGTGAGCATTTTATGAAAACAGAAGATCCAGGAGCAGCCTGTCAGGAGTTTATCAGTCAAATTAGATAATCTAGTACGGTTTGATTTGCCGCGAAGGCATAGAGGTACTTGGGGAAATAATAGTGTATTGACTGATGTAAGGTTTAAAGGTGTTCAAAGGAATAAAAAGTGAGCACAGCGCTGTGCATAAATAAAGCTAAAAGCATATGAAAATCAAAGTTTGTGGAATGAAATATAGCGAGAATATGATGGAAGTTGCAGCATTGCAACCCGATTATATGGGCTTTATTTTTTATGAGAAATCGAAACGTCATTTTACGGGGTGCCTACCAAAAATTCCAGAGTCCGTTCAAAAGACAGGTGTCTTTGTCAATGCATCCATTGCCAATGTTTTGAGTAAGATTGCTAGGTATGGCTTGCAAGCCATCCAATTGCATGGAGATGAAACTGTTTCGTATATCAGCGCATTGCGATCTTCTTTAGATCAAATGGCTAAGCGAAATGACATGTATGACGGGCAATCGAAAATAGCCATTATTAAGGTGTTTGGCATTGACAACAAGTTTGATTTCCACGTGGTCACCGCCTATGAATCTGTTGTAGATTATTTTCTTTTTGATACCAAAGGAAAAGAAAGAGGAGGTAATGGTGTTTCCTTTGATTGGACGCTGCTTGCTCAGTATACATCTTCAGTGCCTTTTTTTTTAAGCGGGGGTATTGGAATGGAGCATTTAGCTGACATTCAAAAATTAAGAAAAAGCGGATTACCGCTGCATGCCCTAGATATCAATAGTAGTTTTGAAATCGAGCCAGGTTTCAAATCAGTAACACATATACAAAGATTTAAAGATGAAGTTTCAACCAACTAAAGAAGGATATTACGGTCAATTTGGAGGTGCATTTATTCCAGAATTATTACATCCTAATATCAAAGAACTAGAAGAGAATTACCTAAGTATTTTGGCTTCTGAAGCCTTTCAGAAAGAATACAAAGACTTGTTACAGCATTACGTTGGCAGACCAAGTCCGTTGTATTTGGCCAAGCGCTTGTCAGAAAAATATGGGGCTACTATTTATCTGAAACGAGAAGATTTGAATCACACTGGAGCTCATAAGGTGAATAATACCATTGGTCAGATATTGGTTGCAAAGCATTTGGGTAAAACAAAGATCATTGCAGAAACAGGGGCTGGGCAGCATGGCGTTGCTACAGCTACAGTGTGTGCATTGATGGACTTGGAATGTGTGGTTTTTATGGGAGAAACAGACATCAAGCGTCAAGCACCCAATGTTGCCCGTATGAAAATGTTAGGGGCTACCGTGGTTCCTGCTACTAGCGGAAGTAAAACATTAAAAGATGCCACCAATGAAGCCATTCGGTATTGGATACAGCATCCAGAAACGTATTATTTGATTGGGTCTGTGGTGGGGCCACATCCATATCCAGATATGGTAGCGCGTTTACAAGCGGTTATTTCTGAAGAAATGAAGCTGCAGTTGAAAGCACAAACGGGAAAAGAAAATCCAGATAGTATTATTGCATGTGTGGGTGGTGGTTCTAATGCAGCGGGTGCATTTTATCATTATTTAGCTGATGAATCTGTGGCGTTAATTGCTGTTGAAGCTGCGGGTCTCGGTGTGCATTCTGGGGCAAGTGCTGCCACGTCTCAATTGGGTGAAGTGGGTGTGATTCATGGTAGTAAAACCATTTTAATGCAAGATGAGTATGGACAAATTGTGGAGCCTTATTCTATTTCTGCCGGATTGGATTATCCGGGAGTGGGGCCTTTGCACGCGTATTTACACGAAACAAAACGTGCACAATTCATGAGTGCTACAGATCAAGAAGCTATGGATGCTGCTTATGAACTGACAAGAACAGAAGGTATTATTCCGGCCTTGGAAACAGCGCACGCATTGGCCGTTTTACCAAAAATGGATTTGAAGAAAGACCAAGTGATTGTGATCAATTTATCGGGTAGAGGGGACAAGGATTTAGAATTATATAGCCAACATTTAAAAGCCTAGTACATGAAAAAACTAACGCAATTATTGCAAGAAAAAAAGAACTTGCTTTCTATTTTTTTTACGGCTGGTTTTCCAGCATTGCATGATACAGAAGCTATTATTGCAGGGTTGACTGCGAGCAATGTAGATTTTATAGAGGTTGGATTGCCTTTTTCTGATCCTTTAGCAGATGGTCCTACCATTCAAGGGAGCAGTCAGGTAGCGCTTCAAAACGGTATGAATTTAGACATTGTTTTTGAACAGTTGAAAAGCATACAAGCGCACAATACCACGCCTTTGGTGTTAATGGGATATGTAAATCAGCTATTGAAATATGGTCCAGATGCATTTTGTCAAGCCTGTGTGGATAGCGGTATCGAAACACTGATTTTGCCAGACTTACCACTTATAGAATATGAACAGCAGTACCAGCAATTATTTCAGCGCTATGGCTTGAGTCATGTTTTTTTAATTACTCCGCATACTTCAGAGGCGCGCATTCGAAAAATTGATGCGCATACAGATGCTTTTATTTATGTCGTTGCCTCGGCTTCCATTACCGGTGCAAAGGGTTCAATTTCTGATCAACAGATAGCCTATTTTGAGCGTATCAAGGCCATGAACTTGCAAAGTAAGTTGATTGTTGGATTTGGTATTTCAGACAAGGAAACCTTTACCACAGCGTGTCAATATGCAGATGGTGCTATTATTGGATCTGCTTTTATCAAGCACCTCGAGCACGAGGGCGTTGAAGCGATTGATGCTTTTATAGCACCAATACGAGCATAAAAAAAGCGAAACACAAGGTTTCGCTTTTTTTTAAGTTGTTTATTGTTTAGTTGACACTAATAAGTTTAATGTCAAAGACTAAGGCAGCGCCACCAGGAATACTTCCTCTTCCAGAATTTCCATATCCTAAGTTAGATGGGATTAGTAAGATACCTGATCCTCCTTCTTTGAAATAAGGAATGCCTTCTGTCCATCCTCTGATGACCTGGTTGAGTCCGAATGAAATACCATTTGTACTTTCATCAAACACAGTTCCGTCTAAAAAATATCCTTTGTAGACTACGGTTACATTGGAGTTGCTTGAGGGTCTAGTGCCACTTCCTTGATTGTTGATGACGTAGTACAGTCCTGAGCTAGTTCTTTTAGCATTGAGATTGTTTTCTTCAATATAGTTGATGATGTCTGCTTCTGTTTGTGGTGCAAAGTTGTTATCATCTCCTGAACACGAAATGAAGAGTGCTATGCAGAGTAAAAATACAAATTGTTTCATAGGGTTGTTTAAATAAATTTTGGCGAATATAGGGTAAAAGTTCTTATTCATGTACTTTTTCGCCATGTATGAAGGTTGCGTGCACTTTGGTATTGGGGATCTCATGCCCGGCTACGTCCATTATATTCTGATTTAAGATGACGAAATCAGCAAATTTACCGGTTTCAATACTTCCTTTTTCTGCTTCGGTAAAATTCGAATGAGCAGCCCAAATGGTCATCCCTTTTAAGGTTTCTTCTCTACTTAGTGCTTGGTCTGTTTGAAAGCCGTCTTTTGGGTAGTTATCCGTATCTTTTCGTATGGTAGCTGCGTAGAAGGTTAAAAAAGGATTTACTTTTTCCACCGGAAAATCAGTTCCTAGCACAATACGTCCATAGGTATCTAATAGTTTTTTATAGGCATAGGCTCCTTTCATGCGCTCTGCACCAATTCTGTCTTCTGCCCAATACATATCAGAAGTGGCATGTGTGGGTTGTACAGAAGGTACAATGTTGGTAAATAGCTCAAAATCTTCTGCTGCTATGATTTGCGCATGTTCAATTTTCCAGCGTCTATCTGTGTGTCCTTTAAGGGCCTTTTTATAGATTTTTAATAGGTGCGTGTTTGTAGAGTCTCCAATGGCATGGGTATTCATTTGGTAGTCAGAAGCCGCAATCTGTGCTGCAATTTCTTCATAGCGTTTGGGTTTGAAAATCATGGCGCCATAATGATTGTGTCTATCGCTATAAGGGGTTTTCATAGCAGCGCCTCTCGAGCCCAATGCACCATCTCCATATACTTTAAAAGAGCGCACGTTTAAGCGATCTGTTTTAAGAATTCCTTTTGATATGTAATGGTCTAGGTTTTCTTGAGTGGCAGAAACCATGGCATAGATACGCATTTTTAAATCGCCTGTAGTTTGTAAACTATCTATTAAATCGATGGTGCTTTTATCTAAGCCAGCATCGTTTACAGTGGTAAGTCCATAGCTAAATGCAATTTCCTGAGCATCCTTTAAGCCTTCAATAGCTTCTTTTTTTGTGGCTTCGGGAATCTTGATATAGTCCATGGCAGCATCAATTAAAACACCTGTAAGTTGGCCGTCTTTCTGAAGAAATTCTCCGCCAGTTATTTTTGTTGGAAATTGTTGATTTGAAATTCCAGAATAGCGCAATGCCGCTTCGTTTACGAGCAATGCATGTCCGTCTACCCTGCCCAGTGCTACAGGTGTATTAGGAAAAAGCAGGTCTAATTTCTCTTTGGTAGGAAACTCTTTTACATCCCAATCGTTTTGATCCCAGCCTTGTCCTGTTATGAAGGTGGTGTTTTTTTCTTTTTGAAAAGTCACGAGCTTTTCTAAGATTTCTTCATAGCTTTTTGTGCCTCTTAGGTTTACTTTTTGCAAGCTTAATCCCAATCTGTAAAAATGGCAATGTGCATCAATAAGTCCGGGTACGATGGTTTGTTCTTTTGCGTCTATGGTTGTACTTGCCATATATACATTGGCAATGTCTTCATTGGAACCAACGGCTATAAACTTCCCCTCTTTTACAGCAAAGCTTGTTGCTTTGTCGAACGTAGGATTGACGGTATATACATTGGCATTGTACACAATTAGGTCTGCTGTTTCTTTTTGTTGACAGCCAATAAGAGTAGCGAGAAATAGGAGTGTTAGTAGTATTTTTCTCATGGTTTTACGGTGCTTGGATTTTCTAGATATTTGTCCATTAAATAAATCAGACTTGCCATAGAGGCACTACCTAATTCTAGTTCTCGCTTGTTCACTTTGTCAAAGGTATCAGTTGCTGCGTGGTGATAGTCAAAGTAGCGCTGCGAATCAGGTCTGTAGCCTACTAATGTTGTTTCTTCGGCTTTTAATGGACTGATGTCTGCTCCACTTCCTCCTTTTTCAATATCGTGTAATCCGTAGGGCGCTAATAGCTTTTTCCAGCTTTGAAGTAGTTTTGTGTTGCCGGCATTCGCATCAATGGTGAAGCCCCTTGGGGTATGTCCACCAGCGTCTGATTCCAATCCAGCTAAGTGATTTTCTCCGCTTAATTTTGCAGTATCTGCATAGGCTTTCGCGCCGCCACCCCCTTGCTCTTCGTCCATAAAGAAGACCACACGTATGGTGTTTTTTGGTTTGATGTTGTTCATTTTAAAGATGCGCAATACCTCTAATGCTTGTACAATTCCTGTGCCGTCATCGTGCGCGCCATCACCTAGATCCCAAGAATCTAAATGCCCACCAACTACAATTATTTTTTCTGGGTTTTCAGTTCCTTTAATTTCTCCAATAACATTAAAAGAGTTGGTCTCAGGTAGGTTTTCGCATTGTTGTTTGAAGTACACTTGTAAAGATGGGTTCTTTTTTAGGTCTTTGCTTAGTTGCTCTGCAGCCATGGTGCTTAGGGCAGCTGTTGGCACGTACTCACTTTTTGGAATGTCTTCATAGCGCATCACTCCGGTATGTGGGTAGTTGTCAATTGTATTGGTCATTGAACGGACTAATACAGCGAGTGCTCCAAATTTGCCTACCGTCTTTGCCCCAAAAACACGCTGTACAACGCAACCTCCATAGGCGTGAAAGGTGTTAATCAGTGTGTCGTCAAAAGGACGGTTGAAAAAGACAATTTTACCGCTTAGTTTTTCGCCGAGTGCCTCTGCCTCCTCAATACTGTTCACTTCAATAACTTCTGCTGTAATGCCTTCTTTAGGTGTTCCAATAGAGCCACCGAGAGCTGCAATAGCGAGTGTTACTTTTTTTCCGTTGCTGGTGTAATGCGCGATTTCTTGCGCTCCACGGACCCAATGCGGCACCACACAAGGTTGCAGCCAAACAGAATCTAACTGTGTCGCTCTCATTAATTTCTCACCCCACACAACAGCCATCGCTGCCTCAGGAGAACCAGACATTCTACCACCAATGTTGGTGGTGAGATCTCTCAACCACTCGTATGATTTTCCATGTAGCAAAGCGCTGTCAAATATTTTTCTAATAGTGGCTTTGTCTATTTGTTCCTCGGCCGATAGTTTGGTTGTTGTTGCTTTTTCTTTTTGGTTGTTACAAGCAAAGAAGACGATTGATAAGATACAAAATAAGGCAACTTTTTTCATAGCGATGTTGTTTTATATAGCTCGTTAAAGCTACATAAAATCAACGACAAAAAGAAAAGCGTCGCGTAGTACTTTTGTTTGCCAAGGCAAAGCACGGTATGGTGTTCTCGCTTTTTACCTATTGAATGCGTTACTTTGGTTAAAAATCAAACTTGTAACTAATCCCTCCTAGTACCTGGAACCCTTGTGTATCGAAATTACTAAAACGTTGGTAGTCGGCATTTAGAATATTGTTCATTTTTACAAAAGCGGTGAACTTATCATTAAAATGATAACCGCCATTTAGGTTGGCATCTATAAACGACGGCAGTGTTATGATGTTGCCCACAGCATTCGGGAATACACCATTGTACGCGATATCTTTTCTATCAGACACAAAGAAAAGGTTTGCGCTAGCGTACCATGCATTTCTTTTGTAGTTGGCGTATAGTTCACCAGTAATTTGAGGCGCGTTCCAAGCTTCACTTTGGTTGGTTGTGGTATAGGAATTAAATGCTGCATTGGTTCCGATGACCAAGTTGCTATTCACAGTTGCCGATAGTTCTGCTGAAATGTTTAGTGTTGTGACATCGTCATAGATATATGAAAAAGAGTTTCCGTAGTCATAACCTAGCAGTCCGACAGCAGAGTTTCCGTCAGATTTGCTGTTGTTTCTTGTGAAGAATGCTTTGTCATCTTCATCTCGGTAAGCTGCTTTGATATGGTAGCTCACATCTGAAGATAATGTACCGTTAAACCCTGCAAAGAGGTTGTATTTGGTATTGGTTTGTGTGATGTATTGGGTTGGTGATAGATAAGGGTTTTGGCCAACAAAATCTTTATAGGTGTTGGTGGTTAAGTCTCCAGTGGCACCAACATATACGTTCAGGTGGTTTGCAACCAACGGATAGCTAATATTCACATCAGGATAGAGATAAACCTGACTTATTTTATGTTCTAGGTCTGCTGTGAAATATACTTTTGCACCGATGTTGAAGGTGAAATCAGCAAGTTCAAAATTGTATTTTGGAAGTGCGCCAAGCACAAAGAAGCTGTGTTCTTGTAGTGTTGGAAGTTCATAGGATTGTGCAAACTCTCCATTAACATAATCAATGTAAGTATCTAATTTTAAGTCGTTCAAATTTCTTGAAATACCGTCTAAGGGAATTTGAAATTTAGGACGCGCGGTGAAACGAAGCTCTTTGCTTGAAAATCCATCCGAAAAGAACGATACTGATGTGCTAGCACTATGCAAGTAGGAGTCTTCGAAGGCGAGGTCTCCTTCCACAGTGAGGTCTGTGTAGGTTTGTGCTTCGTTGATGCTGTTGATGGTTGTTGCTGCGAAATTAATGTTGCTAGGAAGTCCATACCAATTGTAGGTTTCTTTTGTATAGTTTGCACCTATTTTCCATGTAAAATAGCGCTCTTCTTGTTTGTAGAATCCACCAAAATGGAGGTTGGAAAAATTGCTATTTAAGGGTGTTTGGTCGATACTGTTTTCAGAGGAAATGTATTTTGCATAGATGCCAAAATCATTTTCAAAACGGGTGGTGTGGTGCAAAAATAGTTCTAGAAAAGGAGTGCTGTTATTGCCAAATCCTGCTGCTGCATAATTGTTGTACAAACGCTCTTTTACACCCATATTGATGCCTTTGGCAACACCGCTTTTTGGAACAAATGTAGAAGCCACTGGTGCAGAAAATATTTGATAGGTAAGTTGTTGCTTTTTTGTTTTAGTACCCAATTGAATGCTCGGATTCTTTTTAATTTTAAAGGCATCAGAAATGGTCGGCGTATAAGAGGTAACCACATTAATTATTGCTGTTTTTATGGTGTCTTTTGCTTGGTTGTTATTTTGAGCAAATCCAATAGCGCTTATGGTTCCTAAGCAGAGTGTGATGATGAGTGTACGCATGTTTAAATTCCTTTACTTTAGTTGTTCGGGGTTACAGATTCGTTTGTTTTTGCTTCTTTGGTTTGGATGTTCGATAGCTCCTGTTTCGCGTCTAGAATAACATCTTCAAACTGTGTAAAGTTTTTGATGATGTTTTCTAGAATATAGGTTGCTTGATAGGCATCTTTTAATTCATAGTAGTTTTTAGCCATGATGACATAGCTCTTTACGCCCCAGTATTTGTAGGAAGCATGTTCTGCTATGATGTTCTGAACAACAGTATTAGAGGCTTTGTATGCTTTCTTTTTATGTTTAAAATAAGCATTGTAGTACAGGGCTTCTGCTTTCAGTTCTCCGTTTGCATTGCGTTCCACTTCGGTATAGTATTCTTCGGCCTTTTCTAGATCATCTGTTTTGAATGCAGCACGGGCAATGATTATTTTTGCATCGAATTCAATGTTGGCATCTAGCTTATCTTTTTGCAGTACTTTTTCAGCAAAGTCAACTGCTTGGTCAAATAGATTGGACTCGTAGTAGCCTTTCATTAAATTGCTTTGCGCAAATAAAATGTTTTGCGGGTAGTTGGCCTCTTGTTCTAGTTGTGTTAATAGCGGTGTTGCGGCGGTCCAGTCTTCTTTTTCGAGGTAGATTTGCGCCAAAGCGCGCAGCGATTCTTCGCTAAATTCACTTTGTCCCTGTTGTATGACATAGGTATAGTTGGTCGCTGCCTGTTCGTCTTTATTTTTTTTGGAGAGGCATTGGGCAAGATAGAAATTGGCTTTTAAGGCATGCAGTCCGTTTGGAAACTCAGCAATATAGGTTGCAAAGCCATCGATTGCTTTTTCTAGGTTATTTTCTATGAATTTATTTTCAGCGGCCTCATAGGTTGTGTTGTCTAGATCTGCATTGGTAACAGTTATAAAAGAGATGTTCTTTACCCAGGCTGCATAGAGGGCAACCTGTCCGAGGTCTACATAGACATTTCGTGCATTTGCAACCGCTTCTTTGGCCTCGTTGGTATTCGGATAGCTGCTGACAATCTTTTTAAATCGCTCCAATGCTTTGGTCGTTTCATTGTCATTGTAATACACCAAGCCTTGGCGCAGTAATGCTTTTGGTACATAGGTGCTTCTCGGGTATGTTGCAATGAGTTTCGAATAGGTTTTGTGTGCTGCTGCATTATTTTTGGTAGCTACATAGGTCGTTGCTAATTGAAACAGGGCATCGTCTTGCAAACTTGTCGTATCATAATCTGCTACGAGTTCTTTTAAGGCTTCAATTTTTTTTGTGTTGTCACCTAAGAAACCAAAGCTAAGTGCTTTTTGATAGAGTGCATAGTCAGATCCGGCACCTAAATTATCAATAACTTTATTGTAGGCGGCAATGGCATTTGCATATTTTTTTGTTACAAAATAGCAGTCTGCCAATCGTATGGTTGCATCGTCTAGTAGTTCGTTTTGGTTGCTGGCCTTTTTGGTAAATTGTTGAAATGCATTTGCAGCATTTTCGTAGTCTTTGAGTTTAAAGTAGCTGTAGGCAATGCTATACTCAATATTTTTGTACAGCGCTGTTGTTCTGGCAGCAGGGGTGTTTTTAAAAGTTGTAAACCCTGTGAGTGCTGCGGTGTATTTGGCGGTTTGAAAATCTGTTTCTGCTCTCCAATACAGGGCGGCTGTGCTAATAGATGTATCTTCAGATTTTGTAGCTCTGGTAAAATATGGGTAGGCTTCTTCGAGTTTTTTTAGGTTAAAGAGTTGTACGCCTCTGTAAAATGAGACATCTTTGGTTAGTGCTTTGTTTTCTTCACTTTTTTTCTCTGCTAAATAGTTTAAAGCACCTTGGTAATCTTGCTGAAAGAGGAAGGAGGTTACCACCAATTTATTGATTTCTTGGTACTCAGGAGATTTTGGATATGCCGTTAGGAAGTCTTGCAATACTTCTGCCACACTTTTGTAGGGATTTCCTTCTTCGTAGCTGAGTTTGGCATAGTTTAAAAAGGCGTCTTCTTTAATCTTTAGATCAAAATCCATTTCACTAGCACTTTTAAATGCATGCAATGCTTGTGGTTTTTGCTCGAGGTACAGATAGCTTTCTGCCAAGTGGTAGTAGGCATTTTGTGAGACATTGTTTTTATCTCCTATAATTCGATTGAAATTTTTAACGGCACTTTCAAAATCGTTTTGCTTGTAATAGGCATAGCCAAGTTGGTAGTAATCTGTATTGTTCCACTTTCCGCGTTTTCCTTTATAGGCACGCAGGTATGGAAGAGCTTTTTTATATTCTTTTAGGTTGAAATAACTTTCTCCAACAATTTTTGAAATGTCAGAAATGTTTTTTTGTTTTTTGTTGAGGAGTAACTTTTTACCGATGTCGATGCATTTTTCAAAGCGACCGTCTTTAAAGCTGATATCTAGTAAGTAATAGGTGGCTTCATTTTTATAAGATGCCTCTTTGGCTATTTCTGTTAAATGCGTTTCTGCGGTGTCGTAGTCTGCCTGCTTGTAGGCAATAAATCCGTAGTAATATCTGGCGTCATTTCCATAGCGCGCGTCATTGATAAGCGGTAAGAATTTTTTTCGAGCCAATTTTAGGTTGCCTGTGGTTAACAGGGCGTAGCCCATTTTAAAATCGAGTTCTTTTTTGTTTTCTGTAGAGAGTACTTCTCTGTTTGCTTTGGCATACCACTTGAGTGCATAGGCTGCTTTTTTATTGGCAAAATAATAGTTTCCGACGGTTAAAAATGCTTTTTCTTTTTTATTGCTGTTGGGGTTGTTTTCTACAAAGCGAAGCACCATGTTGTCTGCGGTTGTTTGGTGCAGTTTAATTGCACACATTGCCTCATAGTAGGCGGCATCTGATTGTAACGTAGCGTTGCTTGTGGTGTTTTCTGCCACCTCATTAAATGTTTTTTGAGCAGCGGCATAGGCCTTGTTGTTGTAGAGCTTTATGGCGTCATTATAGGCAGTAGAATTGTTGGCATTCATTTCGGTTTTTTGAGCCAAAACAATCGAAGTGCTTAGTGCAAACAGTGTTGCAAAAGCCATCTTTTTAACAAGGAACGTGTTCATGTGATGCGGGTCTTTTATGCTATTTGAAAACTATAACGTCATTTTTTATATTTTGTTTGACACAGGTTTAAAAAATGAGGTGTTATTTGAAAACCAAAGGTAAAAATTGTGACAGATTAAACGCTGTCAAATGCCATTAAACTCATAAAAAATGATAAGTTTGTAAAAACTACTTTTTTATGGCAGATGCAATAGTACATTTAGAGGATGCAGATATATATCAAAGAGACGGTTTGGTGCTTTCTAAAGTGAATCTGCGCATTGCATCCGGCGAGTTTTTTTACCTGATTGGAAAAACAGGTAGCGGAAAAAGTAGTTTGATGAAAACCTTGTATGGCGACTTGTTATTGCGAGCGGGAAAGGGTGCAATTGTTGATTTTGATTTGAGAACACTTCGAGAGAAAGAGATCCCTTTTTTAAGAAGAAAAATAGGGATTGTTTTTCAGGATTTTAAGTTGTTAAATGACAGAACCGTGTTTGACAATTTAGTATTTGTTTTAAAGGCTACAGGTTGGAAAGACAAGGCGAAAATGAAAGCAAAAATTCATGAGGTATTGGAAAAGGTAGGGATGCAAACCAAAGACTTTAAAAAACCATTTGAATTGTCTGGGGGAGAACAGCAACGTGTTGCAATTGCAAGGGCTTTGTTGAACGATCCAGAATTGATTTTGGCAGATGAGCCTACCGGTAATTTAGATCCAAAAACTTCTTTAGAGGTGATGCAGTTGCTCAATGAAATTCACCAAAGTGG
>JBELDQ010000014.1:0-18695 GCA_042094215.1 Polaribacter sp.
AGTAGCCTCAAGAAAAAGAAGAAAAAAAATCTTGAAGGCAGCAAAAGGTTACTTTGGAAGACGTAAAAACGTTTACACAGTAGCAAAAAATGCGGTAGAAAAAGCGATGTCATATGCGTATCGTGACCGTAAAAACAATAAGAGAAACTTCCGTTCGTTATGGATTCAACGTATCAACGCTGGGGCTAGAGAGCACGGAATGTCTTACTCTCAGTTTATGGGAAAAGTAAAAGCTAACAATATCGAATTAAACCGTAAGGTTTTAGCTGATTTAGCTATGAACAACCCAGAAGCTTTTAAGGCAATTGTACAGAAAGTAAAATAATATTATAATCCTTGCTTATAAATAAAAAACCCAAACGTATGTTTGGGTTTTTTTTGTTACTTTCACATTCTATAAGTTTCTGCCTACATTACCTATATTATGAATATCAAAAATACATTGGCATGCATTGCTATATTGTTTGCCACAATCACTTATTCACAAGAAATAACCACCGAAGAGCTAAGTATTGACTCACAGCTTCGAGCACTCTACAAAAAGTCTAATAACTATCAGGAATACAAGGTTATTAAAAAAAACAGTTATCGTGTATTGCAGTCTAATATCCTAGACAGCATTGCGTATTTTAAAAATCAAATTACACTTAAAAATAACTTGATCAATACACAAGTTGCTTCGATTGACTCTTTAACAACGATGAACTCGGATATACATGTGGAACTTAATGAGGCTGTAAATCAAATAGACACGATTCGTTTATTCGGATTTCAACTCAAAAAGAACAAGTATTCTTTAGTTCTTTTTATAATTATCTTACTTCTATGCGCTTCATTAGTTATTTTTATTTATAAATTTAACAATAGTAACATATTGACCACGCAAGCGAAATCTAATTTAATTGATGTGGAGGAAGAGTTTAACATGTTTCGTAAAAAATCTCTCGAACGCCAACAAAAGCTGCGCAGAGAACTGCAAGATGAAATTCTCAAAAACCGCAACAATTAACCATATTCAGTGAGGCAGCTGCCCCGGCAAAAGGAGACTAAAAAAACCCCATAAACAGGGATTGCAGACAACATAAATATTTTCTACTTTAGCTATATAACTATCATCTATCTTAGATGAAATGCAATTGAACACACTTACAAAAAACATATTGTATGTTGATTCAGTGTTATATACCAGATTATGAAAAAGAAAGTTTAAGTATTTTACAAAAAAAAGAGCACATTAACTAGTGCTCTTTTTTCTTTAAATTGGTTTAAAAACCATCTCCTAGGTCTTTTAACTTTTCTGTGTTTTCTGCTAGCTTTAATTCATCTATAATTTTATGAATGTCTCCATTGATGATATTAGACAGGTCATAAAGCGTCAATCCAATTCTATGATCTGTGACACGGCCTTGTGGATAGTTATACGTTCTAATTTTAGCAGAACGATCTCCACTTGTTACCATAGAGCCTCGTTTTAAAGCATCTTCTGCTTGTTTTTTTGCGAGCTCCATATCATACAATCGAGAACGCAACACTTTAAAGGCTTTCTCTTTATTTTTATGCTGAGATTTTTGATCTTGACATTGTGCCACTAAACCTGTTGGGATGTGTGTTAAACGCACTGCAGAATAAGTTGTGTTTACTGATTGCCCTCCTGGTCCTGATGAACAGAAAAAATCGATTCGCACATCTTTAGGATTGATTTCAACATCAAATTCTTCTGCTTCAGGAAACACCATCACGGTAGCTGCAGATGTATGCACTCTACCTTGAGTTTCTGTTTGCGGAACACGCTGCACGCGATGCACTCCTGCTTCAAACTTCAATGTTCCATAAACATCTGGCCCATTTACTTCAAATTGAATTTCTTTAAAACCTCCATTGGTACCCTCAGAAAAATCTACAGTAGAAACTTTCCACCCTTTATCTGAGCAATACTTAGAATACATTCTAAAAAGATCACCAGCAAAAATACTTGCTTCATCACCACCGGTTCCGGCACGCAATTCTACAACAGCATTTTTCGAATCTTCTGGATCTTTAGGAATCAACAAGAATTTAATTTCTTCTTCGATCACTGGAATACGTTCGTTAGATTCAGTCATTTCCATCTTTGCCATTTCTACCATTTCTTTGTCAGAACCATCAGCAATAATTTCTTTTGCCTCTTCAATGGTATTTAACAAAGATTCGTATTCTTTGGTTTTTGTAACAACTGCACCTAAATCTTTATACTCTTTACTTAAAACAGCATAGCGCTTTTGATCCATAATGATATCTGGTTGGATAATTAAATCCGAAACCTCATCATACCGTTGTTTTACAATTTGTAATTTATCTAACATTTTCTTGTCTTTTCTTGGAGTGCGAATTTACAATTTTTTATCGGAATTATTTTTAAAATTACCGGAACTATATTTGGAGAAGGAGACTGCACAGCCGAACGAAATTGAAACGACACATGCGCTCATACCAATACAAATTTTCTGCTAGATCCCTTTTCAAATCACTGCTTGATGACATGCATTTCTTCTAGCAGAAAACACCTGTGCTGTTCTAAAAAATTTCTCCTACCTATTTTGAGCAGAACACTTAAAGACTTCTACAGAAGATAGAATTTAACGAGAAGCTGATTTATTTGTAAAAAGAAACCACAGTTTTACTGAGGCTTTTTTTCGTTATGGAGCATCATTCTTTAATACTCAAAAACACCAAACTCACTTGTAATTGTTAGTCGCTTTGTTTCTGAGGCTTCTACCCTACCAATAATTTGTGCATTTACATTGAATGATTTTGAAATCATCATGATTTCTTCTGCAATTTCTGGAGATACATACAACTCCATCCTGTGCCCACAATTAAATACTTGATACATTTCTTTCCAATCTGTATTCGATTGCTCTTGTATCAATTTAAATAAAGGGGGAACTGGAAATAGGTTGTCCTTTACAATATGCAGGGCCTCTACAAAATGTAGGATTTTAGTTTGCGCTCCTCCAGAGCAATGAATCATTCCATGTACGGTATCTGAATTGAATTTTGATAAAATTTCTTTAATAATTGGCGCATAGGTTCTTGTTGGAGACAACACCAACTTTCCAGCATCAAGTGGAGTATCCGCTACAGCATCGGTTAGTTTTGCTGCTCCAGAATAGACGAGTTCAGCGGGAACTGCAGGATCGAAACTCTCCGGATATTTAGCTGCCAAATAGGTATCAAACACATCATGTCTTGCAGACGTTAACCCATTAGATCCCATTCCACCATTGTATTCAGTTTCATAAGTTGCTTGTCCAAAAGATTCTAAGCCCACAATTACATCGCCTGCTTTGATATTTGCATTGTCAATGACATCCGAACGCTTCATACGCGCAGTTACTGTAGAATCTACAATAATGGTACGAACAAGATCTCCAACATCGGCCGTTTCTCCTCCTGTTGAATGAATGGTAACACCAAATTTTTTCAACTCTGCAATCAAGGTTTCTGTCCCGTTGATAATTGCTGATAAGACCTCTCCTGGAATGTTACTTTTATTACGCCCAATGGTGGAGGATAGCATGATGTTATCGGTAGCTCCTACACATAATAAATCATCGATATTCATAATCAAAGCATCTTGAGCAATTCCTTTCCAAACAGAAATATCTCCAGTTTCTTTCCAATACATATAGGCAAGAGATGATTTGGTTCCAGCTCCATCTGCATGCATGATTAGACAATAGTCTTCATCATTGGTTAGATAATCTGGAACAATTTTACAAAAGGCTTTAGGAAACAATCCTTTGTCGATATTTTTAATTGCATTGTGTACATCTTCTTTGGATGCAGAAACGCCTCGCTGTGCATATCGTTTGGAAACTTCTTGACTCATGGTATTCTGTTGTGTTGTTGTGTTGTTCTCGCGAAATTAGACTAAAAACCATACATATTCAAAGTTCTTATGTCTTTTTCGCTATTGATTAGCTATTGATTGGCTTATCGCGTAAATAACAATTCTCTATACTTTGCTAACGGCCATAATTCATCATCAACCATCATTTCTAGCTTATCACAATGGTATCTAATTTCTTCGAAATAAGGCTTTACCTTATTGCAATAGGCATCTGCTGATTTTTGTCCTTCTAATTTGTTTGCCGTTCTGCGCTCATTGGTCATCGCTTCTACTTTAGAATTGATTCCTGCAATATGCAATGAAATTTTTTCTATTAAATCGATTTGTTCTTTTGCGTGCTTCTTAAAGTTTTCTCCAAAAATATTTTTCAATCCACTTACATTTTCAATCAAGGTATTTTGATATTTAACAGCTGTTGGTATGACATGGTTTCTAGAAATATCTCCCAAAACTCTTCCTTCTATTTGAATGCGCAGCATGTATTCTTCCAACTCAATTTCGTGACGCGCCTCTACTTCGACCCGACTCATTACACCCATTTGCTCAAAGAGTGCAATTGCTTTTTCAGAAATTTTTGCCTTTAGTGCTTCCGGTGTTGTTTTGTTATTACTCAACCCTCTTTTTAAGGCTTCTTTTTCCCAAGCATCACCGTACCCATTCCCTTCGAATCGGATCTTTTTAGACGCTTTGATATACTCGCGCAATACATTAAAAATAGCTTCGTCTTTTTTGAGATTTTTGCTAAGGATCAAATGATCTACAGCTACTTTAAAATCAGTTAATTGCTTTGCGATAATCGTATTTAAGGTGGTCATTGGTCCTGCGCAATTGGCCCAAGAACCAACAGCTCTTAATTCGAATTTATTTCCAGTAAACGCAAAAGGAGATGTTCTATTTCTATCTGTATTGTCTAGTAATATTTCTGGTATTTTCCCTACAATATTTAATTTGAGATCTGTCTTTTCTTCTGGTGATAATTTCCCTTTGGTCACATTTTCCAGTTCATCCAAAACTTCTGACAATTGTGAACCAATAAATACAGAGATAATTGCAGGAGGCGCTTCATTAGCTCCTAGGCGATGGTCATTACTAGCACTTGCTATCGAAGCTCTTAGTAACTCCTCGTAATCGTGTACCGCTTTTATGGTGTTTACAAAGAAGGTTAAGAACTGTAGGTTTTTCATTGGTGTTTTCCCTGGACTTAATAGATTGACCCCTGTATTTGTTGCCAATGACCAATTGTTATGTTTTCCAGAACCATTGATTCCTGCAAAAGGCTTTTCGTGAAATAAGACTCTAAAGTGGTGTCTTTGCGCCACTTTTTCCATCACATCCATTAACAAGGAGTTGTGGTCTACTGCCAGATTGGCCTCTTCAAAAATCGGTGCCAATTCGTATTGATTTGGAGCAACTTCATTGTGCCTCGTTTTCACTGGAATTCCCAAGGCCATGCACTCTTCCTCCATGTCGCGCATGTAACTCAATACTCTATTGGGTATAGATCCAAAATAATGGTCGTCTAACTGTTGTCCTTTTGCTGAAGAATGTCCTAATAGTGTTCTTCCCGTTAAGTTAATGTCTGGTCTAGAGATAGCCAATGCACTATCTATTAAAAAATATTCTTGCTCCCACCCTAGAGAGGCGTTTACTTTGGTTACATTTTTATCAAAATATTTACAAATGGCAGTTGCTGCTTGGTCTACTGCTTGCAGCGCGCGTAATAAGGGCGCTTTATTGTCTAAAGCTTCTCCCGTATAGGCCACAAATACGGTTGGAATACACAACGTAGTTCCATATATAAAAGCGGGCGATGTGGGGTCCCAAGCTGTATATCCGCGTGCCTCAAATGTATTTCTAATACCTCCATTAGGAAAACTAGATGCATCTGGTTCTTGCTGTACCAATTGGTCACCTCCAAATTTCTCCATAGCTCTGCCGTTATCAATGGTTTCAAAGAACGCATCGTGTTTCTCTGCGGTTGATCCTGTTAATGGTTGAAACCAATGTGTGTAATGCGTTGCATTTTTAGACAACGCCCAATCTTTCATTGCTGAAGCAATTTGATCTGCTATTTTACGGTCAATCTTTGATCCAAATTCAATGGCATCCATAACGCTCTTATAAGCTTGACTGGTCATGTGCTGACGCATTGCATCCTCATTAAAAACATTGGTCCCAAAAGAAACAGATCTTCGTTTGCTCTCTTTAATTTCTATTGGCTTTCTATTCAACGTTTCTTTTAACGCATTAAATCTAATTGTAGACATGGAGTATATATTTGCTTCAAAAATAAAAAATTTATTAACATTAACGCAAAAAACCCCCTTCAAAACTAGCACATCATTAAAAATAATTAACATTTTAATATTTCACCCCTAAAAATTAGAGGGGTCTATATTTTTTTATATACTTTTGCTTCATATTCTTAAAAAAACAACACAATGGCGAAGATTAAATTAGAGTACATTTGGCTGGATGGGTATACACCCACTCAAAACCTTAGAAGTAAAACGAAAGTAGAAAATCACGAAAACTTTCAAGGCACCCTTGACGAATTGAAGAACTGGTCTTTTGATGGATCTTCAACAAAACAGGCCTCGGGAGGCTCTTCTGATTGTATTTTAAAACCTGTAGCAATTTATCCAGATCCTGTGCGCAAGAACGGGTACTTAGTCATGACAGAAGTCTTAAATTCTGATGGGACACCGCATGTATCCAATGCTCGTGCAACCATTAATGATGATGACAATGACTTCTGGTTTGGATTTGAACAAGAATACTTCATTATGGATACCGCAACACAACTCCCTTTAGGTTTTCCTGTTGGAGGATATCCTGGCCCTCAGGGAATGTATTACTGCTCTGTAGGAGGGAAAAACACACATGGTAGAGATTTTGTTGAAGAACATGCAGACCTATGTATTGCTGCTGGCCTTAACTTTGAAGGGATCAATCAAGAGGTTGCTTCTGGACAATGGGAGTTCCAATTATTTGCGAAAGGAGCCAAAAAAGCTGGAGATGAAATCTGGATTGGTAGATACTTACTAGATAGATTGACAGAAAAATATGGTTACTATATTGAATACCACCCAAAGCCAGTAAAAGGAGATTGGAATGGTTCTGGTATGCATGCGAATTTTTCAAATGAAGTATTAAGAACCTGTGGATCGAAAGAAATTTACATGCAAATTTGTGAAGCCTTTAGACCTGTAACCAAAGAACATATTGATATTTATGGTGCTCATAACGACGAACGTTTAACAGGATTGCACGAAACTGCATCGATTACAGATTTTAGTTATGGTATTTCTGATAGAGGTGCATCTATTCGAATTCCTATCTTAACTGTAGAGAGTGGTTGGAAAGGGTATTTAGAAGATAGAAGACCTGCTTCTAACGGTGACCCTTACAAGATTGCATCAAGAATTATTCAAACAGTAAAGCCTGTTTGTGACACACTAGAAACTTTCCACAACAACACAACACAACACAGTAACAACTAAGGAAACGTCAGAAACAAAGGCAAAAACTCTCGAATTTTCGAGAGTTTTTTTTTAGTTTAATGTTGTAATTACAAAAGCTAGATAGAGCGCCAGTAAAACAGTCCCTGCCTTCCAATCTAACCGTAGTTTCTTAGGCAAGAACACCAAGGGTAGCACTAGCAAGGAAATCCCTAGCATCCAAAAGATATCATACTGCAACAGATCGGTATCTCTTAATTCTATGGGTGTAATAATTGCGGTAATTCCTAAAACCGCAAGAATATTGAAAATATTTGATCCTATTAAATTCCCTAGAGAAATGGCTTTCTCTTTTTTTAAGACAGCTACAATTGATGCTGACAATTCTGGGATGCTGGTTCCAATAGAAACCACTGTAACGCCAATAATACGTTCACTCACTCCAAAAGCAGTTGCCAAATTAACAGCTCCTAGAATCAATACTTCTGATCCTGCCCACAGTGCAATTCCTCCAATCGACAAAAACCCTAAAATTTTCCCCAACGGAAGTACCTCATCTGCATCTGAAATCTCTTCAATACTGTCCGTCTGTTTTTGAAACTTCAATAGATACAGTAAAAACAAGACCAAAAACGAAAAAAGCACAACCCCCTCAACAACATCAATCACAGCATCGTTCTTTAAAAACAGGTATAACAAAACAGAAGCAACCATGAGTATGGGCCAATCGATTCTATAAAAACTTTTTTCAACATCAATTTTAGACAAGATCACTGTAATTCCCAACACCAAGGCTAGGTTTGCAATATTCGACCCCACAACATTTCCTAGCGCTAGATCCGGAAAACCATCTAAAGCAGATTTTACACTTACAATCAATTCAGGTGCAGAGGTTGCAAAAGATACTACGGTCATCCCAATCACAACCTTAGGAATATGCAATTTTAAGGAGAGTCCAACCGCAGCTTTTAAAAGCCAGTTTCCTCCTATTATTAACAAAACTAACCCTCCAATGATGTACAAAAAATCCATTCAAATCTATTTTGTGCGAAGATAGCATAAAATGATTTTTATCAATAAAAAGGATCTCTTGATTTTCTATTTCCAAGAACTATTTCTAGTATCTTTAACAAAAATTCATAACCATCTCCTACTTCCAATGAAAGCAAGCGTTATTTCCTTCTGGCTTATTCTAGTTACTATGTTTTCTAGTAATTTGCTATTTGCGCAGGAAAAAAAGACATTTCTACAGCAACGCTTTGAGGGTTTTTCAGAAATCATTGACAAAGGATACACTGAAAATCATTTAAGAACACTGGAACGTGAATTTTCAAAAATAGGGATCTCACTTACCTTTGATTCGCTCATTTACAATGCTGAACAAGAGCTTATCAGCATCAAGCTCATTTTAAAAAACAAAAAAAGCAAGGCTACTTTAAGCATTCTAAAAAACAACCAGCCCATCCCTAACATACAGGTTGGAGAAATTGATGGAATGATATATATCAAAACAGCTCAGCAAAGAATACCTCTAAAAAAAGAGTACTAAACCGTAACAAAACATTGAAATAAACTACCTATCTATATAGAAACTTTTAAAACCAACGAACATATGCTAACTACTTTAGGAATTATATTGATCATTATTGGAATCTCGACACTGATTCTAAGACCACTTTTAAGCAGCTCAAAACGACTTGAATGGTTCACAAAAAAACGCAGTTTTCAAATTACCCTTCTTGGGGTTTTACTCAGCGTTATTACCGGAATGTTTTTTTATGCCGACGCGGGTACCGCGTATGCAGTGCAGTTTGTTTCTGGAGGAGATAAGATGATTACCACACAGGGAATTAAATTAAAATGGTGGGGACGCATTATTCCGCTATCCTATGAAACCTCTATTAAAGACATCATCGTTCAAGAGGGAGAGGACTTGCCAAAGAGCGCTCAAGGAATGTACAATAGAGAGGCTCAAAAATGGGAATTTAGCGATGCCATCAAAGCTGAAATTAGCACATCTGTAATTGTTGGTGTAAATATCAACGATGAAGCTGTCTTTTTAAATATGGCAGATAGAAACAGAAGTGAATCGAAATTAATTTTTGGAAGGGTATTGCCTAATATTGATGCAGCCATAAAAAACACGTGTAAATTAATGGATGCTCAGGATTACATTTCTGGACAAGCATCAGATTTTGATCGGTACTTTAGAGATCAACTAGAAAACGGAATGTATCAAGTAGAATTGTATTACGAAGCGGAAAACGAATCTGAAGCGGAAAATGATTCTGAAGTTGTTGGAGATACGGGTACGGTGCGAAAAATTAAAGTAGGTAAATCGAGTAAACAGAAGAAATTCAGAATCAAAAGAAATAAAGAAGGAGAAATTATCAGAGACAATTCGAATACCTTAAAGCAATATGGTTTAAAAATATACCAAGCCCAAGTAACAGGAATTGACTGGGAAGAATCGTTTGACGAACGTCTGGATTTACAAAAGAATGAGGTTGCTCAAACACAGTTAGAAAAGCAGCAGGCTGAACGCGAATACTACAGAGCAAAAAAAGAAGTTGCCAAAGGAGAGTCTGAAAAAGCAAAAGAAAGGGCTCGTTTAGAAAGAATACAGATTCAACAAACCATAGAGGCAGAAACAGAGGCCAAGGTTGCTGGATTTAATTTGATCAAGGAGAAAAAGCAATTTGAAGTTGAGCAATACAAGGCCAAAAGTAAAAAAGTAGCAGCTGATGCGATGTATTACGAAAACTCAAAATTGGTAAGCGCAGGTTTAACGCCACAGGAGAAAGCAGAATGGAACTATAAAACAGCGGTTGGTGTGGCCGAACAAATTAAAGATTTAAAATTACCTCAAACGTATATAGAAGGGAGCAAAAGTGGCAATGGAGGCAACCTCCTTCAATCTTTAATTGGTGCTGATTTGGCCAAGAAAATGATGAGTGAGAACAAAAAATAAATAAAAATACTTTAGCAAAAAAGCGGGCAAAATGCTCGCTTTTTTGTATCTTAAATGTATTCTAATAATTTCGTTATTTTTGCCATTGAAAATCAACACCATGAGAACAACATTTTTTACAGTCATCGCAAAAGTAAACAAGACTATTTTACCCTCTTTCACTAAAAGAAAGCTGGACATCTCTAAAGCCTCAAAATTTCAATTAGCCATTATTGGATGGAGGGCATATGTTACTAAAAACGCATTGGATTAAAACCACAATTATGGAACAAGAACACATTAAAATATTTGCAGGAACCCAACTCTTTGTTAACAGACTAAGCTTCCTCTTAGATGAGGCAAGCATCCCTAGTTTAATTAAAAATCATCATGAATCTGGTCGACTCGCAGGGTTTGGATCCCCGACGAATGCTGTAGAACTTTTTATCTATACTACTGATACTGAAAAGGCAGCACCGATCATTGAAAATTTCAGAAAAGAAATCGCAGAATAGTTTTTATTATTTCAAAATACGTCTTATATTTGCACCCGCTTACGGCCATGTGGCGCAACTGAATAGCGCACTTGATTACGGCTCAAGAGGTTATAGGTTTGAATCCTATCATGGTCACAAAAAAACGCATCAATTTGATGCGTTTTTTGCTTTATAAAAAGTGTTCACATGACTTGTATTTCTTTGGAACTCCCACTCCTTGAAACTTGATGAAAGGCAACGCAACTTTTAATTGAACAAAGCAATCATTTTATTGTCTTAAGAACACGTGCATTGTTTCGTCAAATAGGCATCTAAATTACCTGCTGCTTGTATGCAAAACGCTCTTACGAATCATCACTCAAAGTATCTTCGAATTGCAATGCGATGTTCTGGAATACTTTTGTCATAATTTTCGACGAGAAGCTCTAGAATCTCAGGTGCTACTTTCCCCACTTGCTGTTTCGATTTGTATTTAGAAACATACAAGTTATAGCGGTCACCATTTTTTTCAAAAATCATAAAATGTGTTGCGTTCAACTCACTAAGACAAATATCATTTCCTTCAAAAACTCCTGATTCATCTTTTATAAAAGAAGAAAAATTGTAGTATAAAAAAACGTTTGTCATAACTATACCAATTCAGCAGATAAGCCTAAAGACAGTAATTTTGAGCATCGCGGCTCTAAATCTTTGAATTCTCCTGTCTTCACAGTGCATTTTCCTTTGTAATGCACCAAGGTTGTGCACTGCTCTGCCTGCACCATGGTATGCTCACACACATCAATGAGTGAATCGATTACAAAATCAAAGGTATTCACATCATCATTATGCAAGACTATTTCATGTTGATTCACTTCCTTCTCTAGCAAATCAATTTCTTCTTGTATTTTTTCTTTTGTACTCATCATCATCCTAAATTACTATTTATTTTTGAGATACTTAAGAGAAACCCAATTATTTCTTTCTAAGGTATCCTGTAATGTCAAACCATATGTTGTCACTTCCTGGTCTATTGTAGGAATGTCTTCTTTATAAAAGCCACTCAACAACAACACTCCATTTTGGTTTAAACAGCTCGTGTAAGTCTTCATGTCGTTTAACAAAATATTCCTATTGATGTTGGCTATGATCACATCGTATTTTTGATTTGTCAGCAAACTTGCATCTCCTTCATAAAAAGAAATATGCTTTGCATTGTTTCTTTCTGCGTTTTCGATGGAATTCAAGTAACACCAATTATCAATATCAATTCCATCTAGAGGTTTTGCTCCTTTCATTTCAGCAAAAATGGCTAAAATCCCTGTTCCACAACCCATGTCTAAAGTTGCTTTATTCTCTAGGTCTAACTTGAGTAAATGCTGCACCATCATGTGCGTTGTTTCGTGATGCCCTGTTCCAAAACTCATCTTGGGTTCAATCACAATATCATAGTTCAAATTAGGATTCTCATGAAAAGGAGCTCTTATACTCACCAATCCATCTACCTGAATTGGGTCAAAATTCTTTTCCCATTCACTGTTCCAATTGGTTTGCTCAATTTCTTTTACCTCATAACCAATGGTAAACTCGGTAGAACTCAATATTGCGATGTCTTTTAATACCTCTGTATGCCATGCATCTTTTTGAATATACGCAGTAACTCCGTTGTCATGCTCAACAAAACTTTCGAAACCTGCATACCCCAATTCTGCGATTAAGATTTCCGTTGCCGGTTCTTTAGGTGCTACTGTAAAATCGTATTCAATATAAATGGTATCCATGTATTAAATTGCCTTTATAATCGCTGTAAAATCTTCTGCATTTAATGATGCTCCTCCAATCAAACCACCATCTACATCTTCTTTCGAAAAAATCTCTTGTGCATTGGTTGGCTTCACGCTTCCTCCATACAAGATTGACGTAGCATCTGCCAACGCTGTGTTGTATTTTTCTTTCAATAAATTTCTTATAAACGCATGCATTTCTTGTGCTTGCTCTGGCGATGCGGTCTCTCCAGTTCCAATGGCCCATACGGGTTCATAGGCTAAAACAATTTGATTCCAAGCAGTTGCCTCTAAGTGAAATAACGCTTTACTCAATTGACTTTCGACAACGTTAAAATGGTTTTCAGAGGTTCTATCTTCCAACAACTCTCCGAAGCAAAAAATAATTTCTAGTCCATTTTCAATCGCTGCATTTACTTTTTCCGCCAATAGCTCATCCGTTTCTCCAAACAAAGACCTTCTCTCTGAATGTCCAATAAGCACTGTTTGAACACCAACACCCTTTAGCATATCCGCAGAAATTTCACCAGTAAAGGCGCCGTTTTTTGATTGATGCATGTTTTGAGCAACCACCTCTATATTCGATTTTTTTGCTCTTTTAACCGCAGCAGTAAGATTGACAGAAGTAGGCGCAACAAGCACTCTGGTATTCTCTAAAGGCAATCTCTTAATTGATTTTCGAATTTCTTTAACAAGCTGTTTCGTTTCCTTGTTATCTTTATTCATTTTCCAGTTACCTGCTACAATTTTACTTCTCATTTTCTAACATTTGGTTTGTGCTAAACAACACATTAATTTGATTTAGTTGTCACAAAAATACGCTATTTTTTTAAGGCATTTGCAATTCTGATATCAGTAATCTGCTTTGCCTTGAATAAATCTACGAAACCGTTCTCGTTAATGACGAGGTATCTAGGAATCCAATTTGAATTTAAGAAATCTCCAAAAGCACTATCCATTCCATCTTTCATAAAATAATGTGCCCCTTTTATGTTGTACTTCTTCAAGGCTTTTTTCCACACAGCTGCATTTCTATCCGCGGAGACAAACACATAGGAAATATCGGGATTCTCACGTTGGAAATCTTTCAATTTAGGCAGGGTTACAATGCAGTCTCTGCACCAAGAGGCCCATACGTTTAGCAGTACTTTTTCGCCTTTGTAGGCTTTCAAAATTTCTTTAAAAGGCAGCTCTTTCTGTTGGATATTCAACATCGTATCGTTCAGCGCTTCCTCAGAAAACGCCGTTGGAGTTGTAAGCGTGCACCCAGATAGAAATAAAGAAAGCACAAGTATTTTTTTAAACATCTATTTGTTCTTTAATGTATATGTCAACTTCTCTTTCAAATACTTACAAAAAAGCATCCTTATTTGAAGGAGCCTCCTGTTTTTTAAAACTCGCAAAAATAAGTACATTTGCAAGACAACACAAACAGAACTAATGACAACAGCACAACTCACTGAGCAAATTCACCTTAAACAATCGTTTTTATGCATTGGCTTAGATGTAGACCTCAACAAAATACCAGCTCATTTACTGCAAGAAGAAGATCCTATTTTTGCTTTTAACAAGGCTATTATAGATGCCACACACCATTTATGTGTTGCTTACAAACCCAATACTGCTTTTTATGAAGCCTATGGAATAAAAGGTTGGAGATCTTTAGAAAGAACCATTGAGTATCTGAACAAAAACTACCCCAACATCTTCACAATAGCAGATGCCAAACGCGGAGACATAGGCAATACATCTAGTATGTATGCAAAAGCTTTTTTTGAGGATTTGGCTTTTGATTCAGTCACCGTTGCACCCTATATGGGAAAAGATTCTGTTGAACCGTTTCTAGCATTTGACAACAAGCATACCATTATGTTGGCCTTAACCTCAAATGAAGGTGCTTTTGATTTTCAAACTAGAAATACAGAAGGGAAGGAACTTTACAAGCAGGTGCTAGAGACCTCCAAAACTTGGAAAAACGCAAACAATTTAATGTATGTTGTTGGTGCCACCAAAGCAAGCTCTTTTAAAGAAATAAGAGAAATCATTCCCAGTGCATTTTTATTGGTCCCAGGTGTTGGTGCGCAAGGAGGGAATTTACAGGAGGTTTGCGCCTATGGGATGTCTGAAAATATTGGTTTGTTGATCAATTCTTCTCGCGGGATTATTTATGCCTCCAATGATCTTGATTTTGCAAAAGCAGCAGCAGTGAAGGCATTAGCACTTCAAAAAGAAATGAGCATGCTTTTACAAAAACACATTGCTTCATCTTAACAAAAGTGTGCAAATTAACCAATAGGTAGTAAGAATTAAAAATTTAACGTCATCAAACAGAACTTATCTACTTCTTTCAGAATTGTTTCTTTGGTCCCGTCTCAAACCGAATTACTCGTAGATTTAGGGTTGGAAGCCTCACTGGTAGGCATTACAAAATTTTGCGTGCATCCAGTGCAGCTAAAGCAAACAAAACAACTTGTTGGCGGAACCAAAAATTGTAATATTGACAAAATAAAAGCATTGCAACCCACACACATTTTATGTAATAAAGAAGAAAACACAAAAGAAATTGTGGAGGCCTGTGAAAAAATTGCAATCACGCATGTTTCTGAAATATATACTATTGAAGATTCGATAGCTCTCATCAAAACCTATGGTCAGCTTTTTTTTAGAAAAACAGAAGCAAATGCATTGATTCAGAAAATCAATTTTAAATACTCGAATTTCAAAACATTTATCAAGGAAAAGCCGGTAGTAAAAGTCGCTTACTTTATTTGGAGAAATCCATGGATGGTTGCTGCAAACGACACCTATATAGATGCTATTTTAGCATTGAATAATTTCGAGAACATCTATCAAAACAAGTCGAGATACCCAGAAGTTGAACTCAAAAAAATTCGATTAGAAGGAGATCCTGATTTGGTGTTATTATCATCAGAGCCCTACCCTTTTAAGGAAGAGCATGCGTTTGAAATAGGAAGGCACACCCATCACGCAAAAACAATTTTTGTTGATGGAGAATATTTCAGTTGGCATGGAAGCAGATTGCTTAAAGCTTTTGACTATTTTATTGCACTAAGGAATCGTATTTGAGAACTCATTACTTAGATAATGCACCTTGTTAATTTTGCCTAAAACCTTCATTGCTTTGAAGGCCGCTCGATCACTTTTAACTTCATCGATGTATTTATAATCATTCGATTTTTCGACCAAACGAAAGTATCTATCTTCCAAATGTTTTCTATACTGGGATAACTGGTTTAAACGGGACATATTTTAAATTTATTTCTCTTTAAATATACTTAAAATACTAAAAACCAACTAATTATTAATGTAATTATTTAAAGGAATCTGTTTTTCTATCATAGCCATACGGGCAATGTTTGCACCCACTTTTACAGCAGTACCCCCTTTTTAAATGAAAGGTTTCTGTAAAGACTTTATAGCCCTGCTCATTTAGATAATAATCGTCAGGCCCCAATTCTATTCTCGGTTTAAACATAGTGCAAAATTAACATAAAAAAAACGCTCTAGTCGAGCGTTTTTACATTTAATTTATTTTTTCACCTCCGGAGGAAATTCATTTAAAATTTCTTGCACAAAGCGCTGTATTCTTTCGTCTTTTTTCGGCCCTGTTTTTGCTCCTAAAGCACCAGATCCAATTCCTTGCCAGAGCAGCTCTTTTGAAGTTGCATCAATCAAATCTATAAACAGGGTTCCTTCTGTATGTTGTGAAATTCTCACACGGTCGCGACCAAAGTAGTAGTCAGGAAACCAAAAATTATTAAAGTACCCATTCCTTTCGCCAATAGCTACGTTTACCTTCTCTCGAGACTTCGCAAAAATACTCACCAATATATCCGGAGACGAAGATTTTTCATAACCTTTGGCCAATAGCTGCGTCTCTATCGCTCTCAAAACTCTTCGCTTGTCTAGATCAGAAATACGAGCCTTATCGATTCCTTTCTTATAAAAGGCAAATGTTTTATAGGTTTTAAAGTCAGTTTTCGAATCATAATCTGTAGCGACACGCACTGAGCCACAAGAAGTGACTCCTAAAACGACGAATAAAAGAAGTAATTTATTGATTTTCATATAATTTACATTTAGGTGGTTGCTCTTTAAAGGTTCAAAAACCATACCAATAATAAAGAGAAACAAATTCTTTAAAATTACTCAAAGAAACTTAATTTTTTTTAAGAATTCCGTAAATTGCCATCGAAAATAATAACATGTATTACGAATGGAACAAATAGCACCCTATAAACCCACCTATAAAATACGAATTGTTACTGCTGCTGCCTTATTTGATGGCCATGATGCTGCAATCAATATTATGCGTAGAATCATACAATCTACAGGTGTTGAGGTCATTCACTTAGGCCATGACAGAAGTGTAGAAGAGGTTGTCAACTGTGCAATACAAGAAGATGCCAATGCCATTGCGATCACCTCATATCAAGGAGGTCATAACGAGTACTTTAAATACATGTACGACTTATTGCAAGAAAAAGGAGCCACACATGTAAAAATCTTCGGTGGTGGCGGAGGTGTTATTCTTCCGGAAGAAATTAAAGAACTGATGGCCTATGGAATTACGCGTATCTACTCTCCTGATGATGGCCGAGATCTTGGTTTGCAAGGAATGATTAATGATCTGGTACAAACTTCAGATTTTGCCATTGGTGATGTATTAACAAACGAAGCTGAACAGCTCGCGAATAAAGAAATTGGAGCTATTGCTCGCATCATTTCTGCTGCGGAGAATTTCCCTGAGATTGCCAAGAAAACGCTAGACGTTATTCACGAGAAAAACAAAACCTCAACTACACCTGTTTTAGGAATTACTGGAACTGGTGGTGCAGGAAAATCTTCATTGGTAGATGAGTTGGTGCGTAGATTTTTAATTGATTTCCCTAAAAAAACAATTGGATTGATTTCTGTTGACCCTTCAAAAAGAAAAACAGGAGGGGCTTTGTTAGGAGATCGTATTCGTATGAATGCGATTAACAATGAGCGTGTCTATATGCGTTCTTTAGCAACACGTCAATCGAACTTAGCATTGTCTAAATATGTGAATGAAGCTGTAGAGGTTTTAAAGGCCGCTGAGTTTGATTTGATCATTCTTGAAACCTCTGGTATTGGACAATCAGATACTGAAATTATAGAACATTCTGATACTTCTCTGTATGTCATGACTCCAGAATTTGGAGCAGCAACGCAATTGGAAAAGATTGACATGCTTGATTTTGCAGATTTAGTTGCCATTAACAAGTTTGACAAAAGAGGCGCTTTAGATGCCATACGCGATGTAAAAAAGCAGTACATGCGTAACAATAACTTATGGGATGTACACATGGATGACATGCCTGTTTTTGGCACCATTGCTTCTCAGTTTAATGATCCTGGTATGAATACGCTCTACAAGCGCATCATGGACAAATTGGTAGAAAAAACCAATGCGGATCTTAAAACAAACATGACCATTACCAAAGAGATGTCTGAAAAGATCTTTGTGATTCCTCCGAGCAGGGTTCGCTATTTGTCAGAAATCTCTGAAAGCAATAGAGGGTATGATAAAAAAGTAAGTGACCAGGTGGTCGTTGCTCAAAAGCTGTATGGTATTTACCAAACCATTTTATCAGTAGCTGATGTAACACCAAGTTCAACTGAGTTGTCATACATCACAAAAAACGGCATTGATGACACCGCTCTTTTCTCATTAGAACTGTCTTCAGAAGACAAGACATTTCTGTCATTACTCATTGCACAATTTGACAAGGTAAAACTAAACTTTGACCCCCTGAATTGGGAAATTATCTTGAATTGGAAAACGAAAGTTCAGAACTATAAAAATCCGGTATACACCTTTAAAGTGCGTGATAAAGAAATTCATATAGACACACACAGTGCATCCTTATCACATACTCAAATCCCAAAAGTAGCCTTACCAAAATATGAGGCTTGGGGAGATTTATTGCGTTGGAACTTACAAGAAAATGTTCCGGGAGCTTTCCCTTTTGCCTCTGGATTGTATCCTTTTAAGCGAACCGGAGAAGATCCTACACGAATGTTTGCTGGCGAAGGAGGTCCCGAAAGAACCAACAGACGTTTTCACTATGTGAGTTTAGGCATGGA
>JBELDQ010000014.1:18795-20164 GCA_042094215.1 Polaribacter sp.
CTAGAACAAGAGGTAGAAGCTGCTTTTCAAAAGGTATATGATTCAAAAGGACTTCAACGACCTTTGTATCAAGGAGCATTGCCAGAAGGAAATAATGGCTTGGGCTTGATGTTGCTTGGATTGACAGGAGACCTCGTGCTGCCAGCAGATGTCTACCAACAAATTAAGACAGACACCTTACGACAAGTAAGAGGAACTGTTCAAGCAGATATTTTAAAGGAGGACCAGGCACAGAATACTTGTATTTTTTCGACTGAATTTGCTTTGCGCTTGATGGGTGATGTGCAAGAATACTTTATTGAGAAACAAGTACGTAATTTTTACTCTGTTTCGATCTCTGGATACCATATTGCAGAAGCCGGAGCGAATCCAATTACACAATTGGCATTGACGCTTTCTAATGGGTTTACCTATGTAGAGTACTATCTATCTAGAGGAATGGACATTAATAAATTCGGACCGAATTTATCGTTCTTTTTCTCGAATGGTATTGATCCTGAATACTCGGTCATTGGTAGAGTTGCTCGAAAGATTTGGGCCAAAGCGATGAAGCACAAATACGGTGCAAACTCAAGAGCACAGATGTTAAAATACCACATTCAAACCTCAGGTCGTTCTTTGCATGCGCAAGAGATTGACTTTAACGATATCAGAACCACTCTGCAAGCTTTGTATGCTATTAACGACAACTGTAATTCACTGCACACCAATGCCTATGATGAGGCAATTACCACGCCAACAGAAGAATCTGTTCGTAGAGCAATGGCCATTCAGCTAATCATCAACAAAGAATTGGGCTTGACTAAAAATGAAAATCCGATTCAGGGTTCCTTTATCATTGAAGAATTGACTGATTTGGTAGAAGAGGCCGTATTGACGGAGTTTGATAGAATTACAGAACGTGGTGGTGTTTTAGGAGCTATGGAAACCATGTATCAACGTTCAAAAATTCAGGAAGAAAGCTTGTACTATGAAACACTGAAGCATACAGGAGAATTTCCTATTATTGGTGTGAATACTTTCTTAAGCTCTAAAGGCTCTCCTACGGTGCAACCTGCAGAGGTGATTCGTGCTACGGAAGAGGAAAAGCAATATCAAATTGAAACGAAGACCTTGTTAAACAAAGCCAATGCAATAAAAGTGCAAGAACAATTGGCTATTTTGCAAAAAGCTGCGATTCAGAATGAGAATTTGTTTGACAAGCTGATGGAAGCGACTAAGTTCTGTTCTTTAGGACAAATTACAGAAGCCTTGTTTAAGGTAGGTGGCCAATACAGAAGAAACATGTAACTACACTATACAGTTTAAACGAAAAGCCCCGCAATTTGTGGGGCTTTTTTTATGTGTATGACCACTTAAAAAACAGAAG
>JBELDQ010000015.1:0-19561 GCA_042094215.1 Polaribacter sp.
TATCGAAGACCATTGAACTAAAATGTTTTCTTACTTCCTCTACAACCTGATTTGAGAGACGTAAGCGCGAATCAAACATGGTTAATAATAAGCCTTCAATATCGAGGCTTGGATTGTGTATATTTTGAATACTTTTTATGGTGTTTAATAGTTTTCCTAAACCTTCCAATGCAAAATATTCACACTGAATAGGTATAATTACAGAATTTGCAGCTACCAAAGAGTTCAATGTAATTAAGCCTAAAGAAGGAGCACAATCTATTAAAATATAGTCATAGTCATCTTTTAATGATGCCAGTGACTTTTGCAACATATATTCTCGTTGTTCTTTATCTACAAGTTCAATTTCTATAGCTACTAAATCAATGTGAGCTGGAATGATATCTACATTGGGTGAATTTGTTGGTTGGATAGCGTCTTTTGCAGACACAGTGTGTTCGAGAACTTGATAGGTTCCCACTTCTACGCTTTCCACATCGATTCCTAATCCAGAAGATGCATTTGCTTGAGGGTCAGCGTCTATGAGTAGTACTCTTTTTTCTAAAACACCTAAAGATGCAGCTAAGTTTACTGTTGTTGTTGTTTTACCAACACCCCCCTTTTGATTTGCAATTGCTATGATTTTCCCCATTGAAATATCTAATTTTTAAAAAGTAAAAGTACAATTATTTGTTGTTAATTAAAATCAAAGATGTTAACAATGTGAAAAGGCATTAAGATGAGGTTTTTAGAGCGATTTTTGATGTTTTTATAGAGGTTAGTTGGCATTTTTTTAAATAAAAAAACCGTTGACTTTTCAACGGTTTTTACTTGTTTTTTTAGGCTTTATTTGGAATTTTTTTAAGAACCTCTAACAGAAATTTCCAGAATTTTTGGGTAGAGGAGATGCTTGCTCTTTCATCAGGTGAATGCGCTCCTAAAATTGTTGGACCAAAAGAGACCATATCCATGTTGGGGTAATTTTGCCCTAAAATACCACATTCTAATCCTGCATGACAAGCTGCTATTTTAGCTCTCTCTCCATGAAGTTCTTCGTAGGTCGCGTCTAGAATTTTTAGAATTTCTGAATCTATATTTGGAAGCCATCCAGGGTAAGAGCCAGAAAAGGAGACATCAAAACCAGCCAGTTCAAAGGCAGAACATAAGGAGTTTCCTAAGTCTACTTTATTACTTTCTGATGATGATCGTGTTAAGCAATTGACTTGTATATCTCCGTCTTTTACAATAATCTTTGCAATGTTATTAGAGGTTTCTACCAATCCTTCAATAGTTGGACTCATTCTATATACCCCGTTTAAAGCCGCGTAGATAGATTTTATGAATCCTTCTTGAGCTCCGTATTCCATCACGGTATTTGGGGTTTTGGTCTCAGTAAGCGTGATGGATAAATTGGGCTCTAAATGCTTATATTCAGCTGTAATATCATTGATTAAGAGATTCATTTCATACAAGAAGGGTTCCTTAGAAATGCTGTCAATTACAATGATGGCCTCACTTTCTCTTGGAATTGCATTGCGCAAACTACCTCCTTGAATTTCATGGATTTTCAAGTTGAAATTTTCCATTCCATCGAATAAAATTCTATTCATAAGCTTATTTGCATTGCCCAAGCCTTTGTGAATATCCATACCAGAATGCCCTCCGTTTAGACCTTGAACACGAATAGTAAATCCTATAGTGCTTTCTAAAGTTTTCTCTTGAATGTACGCTCTTTTTGCAGTAATATCAATTCCACCTGCACAACCCATTCCTATTTCATCATCTTCCTCCGTGTCTAGGTTTAATAAGATTTCCCCATCTAGGTAGCCCGCTTCTAGGCCCATAGCACCTGTCATGCCAGTTTCTTCATCAATGGTAAATAATGCTTCAATAGCAGGGTGTTCAATAGTTGTTGCTTCCAATACACTCATAATCGCCGCAACACCTAGGCCGTTATCTGCACCTAGTGTTGTCCCTTTTGCTGTAATCCAATCTCCATCAACATACATCTCAATTCCCTGAGTGTCAAAATCAAAATTAGTATCCGTGTTTTTTTGGTGCACCATATCTAAGTGACTTTGCATGACCACCGTTTTTCTATTTTCCATGCCGGCAGTTGCTGGCTTCTTTATAATGACGTTTCCAACCTTGTCTACAACTGTTTCTAGTTGTAGTTTTTTGCCGAAATTGACCATAAATTCAATGACTCTTTCTTCTTTTTTAGAAGGGCGAGGTACTGCATTTAAATTTGCAAAATTGTTCCAAACAGTTCTTGGTTCTTGGTTTCTTATGTCTGTATTCATGTTATTTCTTTTGATTTACTATTCCAGTGAATTTTACAAATATGTGCAGCGTATTAGTCTATGTTAATAATGACTTCGGTACTTTCTTTTCGTACCTTCTTTAAGTCTTTCATATAATCATCCTCAGCTCTAAAGCCAACCGGTAAAACTAAAGTAGATTTTAAGTTGTACTTTTTTAAATTGAGTACTTCATCATATTTTTCAGGAATGAACCCTTCCATCGGGCAGGAGTCAATTTGCTCAATGGCCGCAACTGTGAGTAAATTACCAAGGGCTATATACGCCTGATTCTTCATCCAAAGCGAAAGTTCATTGTCTGATTTATTTGTAATGTCTTCCTTTAGGTACTCTTTAAAGGGAGTTAATACTTCGTCAGGTGTATTTCTGATTTTCTTAACCAACTCAAAATATGTTTCAATATCTTGCTCGGTCATGTTTTCTTGGATGCAGATAACAAGCACATGAGATGCCTGCGCAACTTGTTGTTGATTCCAAGAATGAGCAACTAATTCCTTTTGAATATCTTTATTTTGAACTACTACTATTTTAATAGGTTGCAATCCATAAGATGTTGCAGTTAAATTAAAAGCGGTTGTTAAGGTGTGTATCTGTGCTTCAGTTAGTGTTCTTGTTTCGTCAAATTTTTTTGTTGCGTAACGCCACTCTAAGCTTTCTATAAGGTTCATTGATGATTATTTTTTGAATACAAAAATACTACAATTCTGACTTTTTCATGGGTAATGTTGCATTATAAATCCTGATGTAACTATAAATTTTTTCTTTAGTACTGCTGTTTTTTTTATAACTTGAGTAGCGAAAAAGAAATGTATTGTTATGAAAGAAGATTTTCTTCATTATCTATGGAAACATCAATTGTTTTCTAAGGATGGTTTGGTTACAACAACTAAGAAACAGGTCTGTGTGAAATCTGTGGGACTTCATAATACTCATGAAGGACCAGATTTTTTGAATGCTACCATTGAAATTGATGGTCTTGTTTGGTTTGGTCATGTAGAGATACATCTGAAATCTTCTGATTGGTACGAGCATCATCACCAAACAGATACCAATTATCACCCTGTGGTTTTGCACGTTGTTTGGGAAGATGATGTAGAGGTTTTTGATACATGCAATCAGTCACTACCAACCATTGAAATCTCTCATTTTATTTCAAAAGATGTCCTTGATAACTATCAGCGCTTATTTTCAAAAGAAATGCGTTGGATTCCTTGTGAACGTTTGATTGGGTCAGTAGACTCTTTTTTAATGGATCATTGGAAAACAAGATTGTATGTAGGTAGGTTAGAAGCAAAGTCAGAGCTCATTGATACACTACTCTTGGCATCTAATTCTGATTATGAAGCTGTTTTGTTTTTATTGTTAATGAAAAATTTTGGTTTGAAAATAAATGGAGATGCTTTCTTTGAATTGGGAAAGTCAATTCATTTTTCTATAGTTCGTAAAGAACAACATAATGTTTTAAAATTGAATGCACTATTGTTTGGTCAGGCAGGATTTCTAGATGCTCAAATCGAAGATGTGTATTATACATCACTGCAGTCAGAATACCATTATTTAAAATATAAGTATAAGCTGAAAGGGTTAAATGATAAGATGTTTCAGTTTTTTAAGATACGACCCAGTAACTTTCCAACGATCAGAATTGCTCAACTAGCCGCGTTATATCATCAACATCAACATTTATTTTCTAAATTGATGCATTGTACCCAGTTGAAGCAGTTTTACGCGTTGTTCGATGTAGGTGTGAATTCCTTTTGGAAAACACATTATACGTTTCAAAAGCAATCACCTAATAAAGTAAAGAGAATCACAAGGTCTTTTATAGATTTACTACTGATTAATACGATTATTCCATTAAAATTTAATTATTTAAAAAGAGTAAACGTTTCTATGGATGAAGGTTTTCTAAGCTTACTGACACATGTGAAATCAGAAAAAAACTCAATCATTTCAAAGTTTGAAGAATTGAACGTAAAGTCATGCAATGCTTTTGATTCTCAGGCTTTGCTAGAGCTTAAAAACAACTATTGCGCAAAGAAACGATGTTTACATTGCGCAATAGGTATGCGTGTGTTAAAAAAGAACTTAATATAAGCTCTTAAACTTTAGGGGTTCAACTTCATGCATAATTCTGTAGGCAGTTTCAAAAATATCTTCTATGGATGGCTTCGAGAAGTAGTCTCCGTCTGTGCCATAAGCAGGTCTATGCTGTTTTGATGTTAAGGTGTATGGCTTACTATCTAGGTATTGATATCCGTTTTGATTTTCCAATATTTCTTGTAATAAATAGGCGGAAGCTCCTCCTGGTACATCTTCGTCTACAATGAGAAGACGATTGGTTTTGCGCAGACTTTTTACGGTGTCATGATGTATGTCAAAAGGCAATAGGCTCTGAACATCTATAATTTCTATGTTAATGCCTACTTGCAATAGCTCTTTAGCAGCCTCTTCTACAAGTCTCAATGTAGAGCCATAAGAAACTACGGTAATATCAGTACCTTCTTTAATGGTTTCAACTTCTCCAATAGCCGTTTTAAAGACTCCTAAATTGGTTGGTAACTCTTCTTTTAAGCGGTATCCATTTAAACATTCTATGACAAGTGCAGGATCATCACCTTCTAAAAGAGTGTTGTAAAATCCAGCAGCCTTTGTCATATTCCTAGGAACTAATACATGAATACCACGAAGGTTGTGTATAATTCCTCCCATTGGAGATCCAGAATGCCAAATCCCTTCTAATCTGTGACCTCGTGTTCTAATGATTAATGGTGCTTTTTGCTTACCTACAGTTCTGTATCTTAAGGTTGCCAGGTCATCACTCATAATTTGCAATGCATACAAAAGGTAGTCTAAATATTGAATTTCTGCAATAGGTCTTAAGCCTCGCATTGCCATTCCAATACCTTGTCCTATTATGGTAGCTTCTCTAATTCCTGTATCTGATACGCGTGTCTCACCGAATTTTTCTTGAAGACCTTCTAGTCCTTGATTTACATCCCCAATAAATCCAGCATCTTCTCCAAAGATCAGTACTTCAGGATGCTTTTCAAGTAGCGCATCAAAATTATCTCTCATAATAACTCTGGCATCTACAAGGTTTTTCTCTTCATTGTATATGGGGTCAATAGAAGCGCTATTCGCTGGGGCTAATTCCGTTTCACTTGTTATGTGTGTTGAGAACAAGTCGAAGCCATGCTCAATTTGCCTTTTAATAAAGTATTGAAGCCCTTGTTTTTCGCTGTTTTCTTCGTCTTTTACATAGCGTAAAGCTTTTCTACAAGCGATTAAAATATCTTTTCTTATAGGTTCTTGAATACTTTCTAAATCATTTTTTAGCTTTGTGATAAAGGTTCCGTTACTACTCTTAATAGCTAGGTTGTTAAGCAAAGAAACTGCAGTGGTTGCATTGGTTTTAATTTCCTCCAAATACGCATTCCATGCATTTCTTTTTGCAAGGCTAACATGTTTTTTAGATTCCTTTTCAATGGCGATTAGCTCTTCTTCAGAAGCAACGAACTTTAGTGTGTCTCCTGTTTCATCTTCTAATTCAAAATTGAGAATCCACGATCTCATTTTAGCGATACAGTCAAAGTCTTTCTCCCATTGAAGGCGTTCTGTATTTTTATAACGCTCGTGAGATCCTGATGTAGAGTGCCCTTGCGGTTGCGTTAATTCTTTAACGTGAATTAGAACAGGAACATGTTCTTCTCGTGCAATTTGAGAAGCTCTATTATAAACATCTATAAGTTGCACATAGTCCCAGCCATTTACAACAATTATTTCGTAGCCTTTGTTTTTCTCATCTCTTTGAAAACCTTTTAATATTTCAGAAATACTTTCTTTTGTTGTTTGGTATTTGGCGTGAACAGAAATTCCATATTCATCATCCCAAACATTCATAACCATAGGAACTTGCAATACACCTGCAGCATTAATTGTTTCAAAAAAGAGTCCTTCACTAGTACTAGCATTTCCAATGGTTCCCCAAGCAACTTCATTTCCTTTAATAGAGAAATGAGTTTTGTTTTCAAGGTTTTTTTCTGACCGATATACTTTAGAGGCTTGCGCTAATCCTAAAAGTCTAGGCATTTGACCTGCGGTTGGGGAGATGTCTGAGCTAGAATTGTACTGTTGTGTGAGATTTTTCCAATGGCCATTATCATCTAAACTGTGTGTTGCAAAATGTCCACCCATTTGACGCCCAGCAGACATTGGGTCAGCCTCTAAACTCGGGTGTGCATACAAACCTGCAAAAAACTGTTGTGCAGTGAGTTCTCCAATAGCCATCATAAATGTTTGATCTCGGTAGTATCCAGATCTAAAGTCTCCTTTTTGAAATGCTTTTGCCATTGCCAATTGAGGCACTTCTTTACCATCTCCAAAGATTCCAAATTTGGCTTTCCCAGTAAGCACCTCTCTTCTTCCTAACAAGCTACACTCCCTACTAATACGAGCAATTCTGTAATCATTTAAAACTTCGTTACGAAAATCAATAAATGATAATTTTTTTGTGCTAGCTATTATGGTGTCTTCAGTCATGTGTAGTGAGTTTTGGTATCGCTAGCAAAGGTAGGTTTTTTTGACCGAAATTTAAAAATATTTTATTTTACTGAGAATATCACAAAATAATTGTTTTTTAACAAGCTTATAATATGGAATCCTTAAATAAGTGAAGGTTATAAAAAGCCTCTTCTAAAAAAGTTGTAAATGGCTGATGGTTTTATGGTGAGTACAAATCGTATTTTACTTGCATATGCCTCTTGAGTAACTTCCCATCCTAAGTTGGAATACATTGGGAAATAGAGTTCTAATATATTGTGAACAAAGTTAAATCTGACCCCGTTCTCGTAGGCAAAATACATGGCATTTCCTTTGTTTTTTAAAAAAGCGACATCGTTGTAGTATTCAGCCCATTTCCAAAGACCAATACTCGCATTGATTGAAAACATAAACTGGTTAGCAAATCTTGTGGGAAGTACCGATTTGAAACCACCATCATTAATGATAAATTGTTGGCTAAATATACCTGAGCTTTCAGATCTTCCGAAATAGTTTTGTTCAAATAAATAATCTGAAGGACGGTCTAGCCCAAAACTAAAATAGTTCCCGGTTGTTTTGTTGTTTAAAAAGATCCCTCCAAAAAATCTGAAATCCAACTGTCTATTGGTTGAGGTGAGTGATCTAAATCTAATATCTGTTGAGAGTTTTGTGAAATTTGAAGCGATATTTGCGGAAAATTTATAGGAGGTGCCTTTAATGATGTTGGGGTTCGTATGTATATATTTTAAATTGAATACATTGTAGTTGTCTTCTTCTTTTTGTGTTGTATTCGGAGCAGGTTCTTTGTCGATATGAACGAGCTTAGCCATGATGTATTTTTCTCCCGCATCTCTCAAGCTTTTCCTTTTAAAAAGGAAAGAAACATAAGGTAGGACAATATTATAAGAACGTTGTGGGGCAAAGTGATAATTACTAGCAGAAACACCGTATGTAATATTTTGCAGTTTTGATGTTTCGAAAAATTGTGTGTAATTAATGCTTGCAGCTCCATTGATAGTGTTACTTTTTGTTGCGTAGGATGGAGTGATTTTAAAACTAAAATTTCGTTTAATAACCGGTTTATTATGAAGTTTGGCTCCAATGCTTAAGCCGTCATAGTAATTATAATCAATCACAGGTTGATAAAACAATTGATTGTAGTACGGGTCGGATAAATCTTTTATTAAACGGAATTGCAGTGGTTTATTTAGGAATCTTTTGTGAACGCTCTTTGAGTTGTCTAATGAGTTGTATTCAGGATATATCTGTTCGTAGTTTAGGGCTACTTTATTAAAATTTCCCTTGGCAATGGTTATAGTTTTCATTGAGTCGATACCGTTTACCCAGGTTTTAAAACGGATCTGTTTCTTTTGAATGCCATAGAGTGCAACGGGAGCTGTAATATTTCTTTTGTTTTTTATTGTTATTTTTAATGAATCCTTTGTACTACTTACCTTTTTAATCGTGTAATCTATTTTTTTATTGGTCTTGAGGTAGTCTCCAAAAAACCATGAAACATCTTTTGTTGTTTTTGAGTGAACTATGGTTTCAAATTGTGAGCTATGGCTCGCTGCTAAACTAGTTGTTTTGTAAAATTCTTTTACAGCTGTTTTTATAATACTGTCACCTAAATATGCATTTAAGTATTGTAACCCTATTCCGGCCTTGTATTTGTTTCCTATTTTTCTATTAAAATTTGAGAGTGAGTCTACTCGAGTAGTGAGTGCTTGGTCTAGAAATTTACGAGTAATAAATTGATAGATAAATGGGTATTTTTGATTGAAGTTTAGTTTGGATATTGTGAAATTTTTTAACAGCCAAGTGTCAGAAATTTTACCGAAAAGCTTTACTTCTGGATAATATTTTTTTACATATTTAGCTAATAGGTGTACCTGTATAGCATCTATCAGCCAATAATCAGTTCGTCGGTTTAGCAATAATGTGTTTTCAAGATATTTTTTTGTCAGTATTTTAAAGAATGTAAGATCTCTCTCAAAAACATCGGAAAAAGGGTTGAGGATTTTTGGCAGTTGATTTAATCCATAAATAGGGTTTTTTCCTTGTGTTATTCCATCTAAAAAGAATTCTTGATGCGGATATTTACCCAAGAAATCTTCTATAAATTGGATCTCTCTATTCAGAATATTAGAGGCTAATGTTTTGTTGAGGTCATTAAAAGAGATGTCTGTGAGTACGGTATGATTTTTTGTTTTGTAGGAGGTAAACGTATTATTTTTATCAAGATTAAGAAGGGCTTCAGTTCTTTTTGCACCGCTAAGTTCATAGAATCCCTCGCTTTCTTTCTTGAATTGCAGGTTGCTGTTTATGAAGTAGTGGCTAGGAGTCTTAAGTTTGATATGGTAATTTGAAGCATCTATGAACAAATCATCAGTATTTAGATTGCTCATTAGCTGCCATTTTGTATCAAATACGGCAGGGGATAAATACCAATAACGCAAATGGTATCCGGAAGATGTTTTACCATACCCTGTGAATTTTGCGTCTGGAATTTTTACAGTGTAACTGGCATTGATAATTATAGAATCTTGTGGGTTCAGATCTTCATTAAGATCTAGCCTTAAAATGTCTGGTTGTTCTTCTGAAGAAAAAAATGAAATATTTTTATAATTAACAGTGAGATTTCGAATTGTGGTGCCTCCTCGTTCTCCTTCTTTCGCGAAATAGAGTGCTTTATTGTAGTCTTCTATGAGTCGTTTTGACAGCGGTGTTTTTTTGTGTTTGAATCCATTTTGCCAATTGTGAAGGTATATTTGACCAAGAGCCTTGCGGGTTTTATTGAAAAAGATAATTTCTTGTTGGATCTTTATAATATCGGTTGTGTCGTCAATAACTGCATCAATTTTTATTGAGTTGTTTTGAGTACTCATTTCGAGTGAACAGAGCACAAGAATAAAAAAGGTGAGTATTTTAGAGTTCAAGGCATTTTTTATTGAAAAGCTATCCTGCTATTTCTAATGTATTTTGAAATAGCAGGATAGCATCTAATTAAAAGTTCGGTTTCAAACTATATTTAGAATAAAATCTATTGAGGTGTTCTATTGCTTCATCTGCAGTATCAACAACTCGAAATAGGTTTAAGTCTTCTTCACTAATATTTCCTTCAGCGATTAATGTTTTTTTAATCCAATCTAAAAGGCCACTCCAAAAATCTTTTCCAACTAAAATAATAGGGAAACGTCCAATTTTTTTTGTTTGAATTAATGTGATTGCCTCAAACAATTCATCCATGGTTCCAAATCCACCGGGCATAACAATAAAACCTTGGGAGTATTTTACAAACATGACCTTTCTTACAAAAAAATAATCAAACTCAAGGTTTTTGTCGCTGTCGATCCAAGGGTTAAAATGCTGCTCAAAGGGAAGTTCAATATTTAATCCTACAGAAGTTCCTTTTCCTCGATGAGCACCTTTATTTCCTGCTTCCATAATTCCAGGACCTCCTCCTGTAATTACACCATAACCATTTTGGGTGAGCTTAAATGCAACTTCTTCAGAAAGTTTGTAATACGGGTCTTCTGGTTTTGTTCTAGCAGATCCAAAAATCGAAACACAAGGTCCAATCTTACTCAGCTTTTCGTATCCTTCAACAAATTCGGACATGATTTTAAATATCGCCCATGAATCATTAGTTTTTATCTGATTCCATGTTTTTTGTTCTAGTTTTTCTCTAATTTTTCTGTCTTCATTTGGGTTCATAAACGTCATTTTTTATTATTAATTATGTAAGCTCAAAAATTGCCGAAAATAAAATTTTGGCAAACGTGCTAAGGTAGTTCTTTTTTCAAAAACTTTGCAGTATAACTATAAGGATGTTTAGAAATTTCTTCAGGTGTTCCAGTGCATAGTACTTGTCCGCCTTTTTTACCGCCTTCTTTTCCTATATCAATAATATAATCTGCTAATTTTACGACATCAAGATTGTGTTCAATGATAAGAACAGTGTTTCCTTTGTCTGCCAGTTTATTTAGCACTTGCATAAGTACATTAATATCTTCAAAGTGCAATCCTGTTGTTGGTTCATCTAAAATATAGAAGGTGTTTCCAGTATCTCTTTTAGAGAGTTCTGAGGCCAATTTAATGCGCTGTGCTTCACCACCAGAAAGCGTTGTAGATTGCTGTCCAAGCGTAATGTATCCCAAACCAACATCTTGTATTGTTTTCAGTTTTCGATATATTTTTGGAACCTTTTCAAAAAAATCAACGGCTTCGTTTATGGTCATTGCTAAAATGTCTGCAATAGATTTTCCTTTGTATCTGATTTCTAATGTTTCTCTATTAAAGCGCTTTCCTTGGCAAGTTTCACAAGCTACATGAACATCAGGTAAGAAGTTCATTTCTATGACACGAACACCTCCTCCTTGACAAGTTTCACATCGCCCGCCTTTCACATTAAAAGAGAATCTACCGGGCTTGTATCCTCTTATAGAAGCTTCAGGGGTTTTTGCAAAGAGACTTCTAATTTCGCCAAAAACACCGGTATATGTGGCTGGGTTAGATCTAGGGGTTCTTCCAATTGGAGATTGATCAATATCAATCACTTTGTCTATATGCTCTATTCCTGTTATACTTTTGTAAGGCATCGGTTTTTTAACACCTCTATAGATATGAGCGTTTAAAATTGGGTATAATGTTTCATTAATTAAGGTTGATTTTCCACTTCCTGAAACTCCTGTTACGCAAATCATTTTACCCAATGGAAAGGAGACAGATATATTTTTTAAATTGTTTCCTGTTGCTCCTTTTAATTCTATTGTGTTGCCGTTTCCTATTCTTCTTTTCTTCGGAATCGTGATTTCTTTTTTACCTGTAATATAGTCTGCTGTGAGGGTACTGTGTTTTTTTAACTCATTAAAGGTGCCTTTACTTACTATTTCACCTCCGTGTCTTCCAGCTCCAGGACCTATATCAAATACAAAATCAGCCGCTTCAATCATGTCTTTATCGTGCTCTACCACCAAGACAGAGTTCCCGATGTCTCGCAGTTTTACCAATGAATCAATGAGCTTTTGATTGTCTCTTTGGTGAAGCCCAATACTAGGTTCATCTAAAATATACAAAACTCCAACCAGCTGAGATCCAATCTGTGTTGCTAAACGAATGCGCTGCGCTTCTCCTCCCGATAGGGACTTAGAGGTTCTGTTTAGACTTAAATAATCCAGTCCTACATCCAATAGAAACTGAATTCTAGTTTTTATTTCTTTTAGAATTTCTGAGCCAATAATCAATTGCTTCTCCGATAATTTGTCTTCAACTTGTGCAAACCAATTTGCGAGTTCTGCAATATCCAATTTTGCCAAGTCACTAATATTTTTTCCTGCAACTTTAAAGTATAAGGCTTCCTTTTTTAGGCGGTCTCCATGGCATGAATTACAGGAAACCTCGTCCATGAAATCTTTTGCCCATCGTTTAATAGAGGTGGAGTCACTATTTTTATATTGACTCGTGATAAATGAGATAATCCCTTCAAAATCGATCTCGTAGTTGCGGGTGACTCCCATTGTTTTCGAGGTCACATTAAATTTTTCGCTACCACCATGAAGTATGAGTTCTAGTGCTTCCTTTGGAATGGAATGGATGGGATCATTTAGTTTAAATTTGTAACGCTCAGCAATCAATTCTAATTGCTTAAAAATCCAACTATTTTTTTGTTCGCCTAAAGGAACAATACCCCCTTTCTTTATAGAAATTGAGTCATCTACAATGACCTTTTTTAGGTTGACTTGATTGGTAGTTCCTAGTCCGTTGCAATGCGAGCAAGCCCCCTTTGGAGAATTAAAAGAGAATGTGTTAGGCTCTGGATTAGGATAAGCAATTCCGGTTGTGGGACACATTAAATCCCTGCTAAAATATCTAGGCGTATTCGTCTCTAGATCTACGACCATTAAAATGTTGTCGCCCGTATACAAGGCTGTTTTAATTGTTTCTTCCAGTCTTTTATCTACAGCGTCGTTTGCAATAATTCTATCAATAACCACTTCAATGTCATGCGTTTTATATCTGTCTAGACGCATTCCTTTTTCTATTTCTTTTATTTCTCCATTGACACGTACTCTTACAAAACCCTGTTTAGAGATTTGTTCAAATAAATCTCTGTAGTGTCCTTTTCTAGATTTAACGAGTGGCGCTAATACAGCGATTTTTTTATCTTTAAAATCAGATAAAATTAATTCTTTGATTCTTTCGTCAGAATAGCTTACCATTTTTTCATTTGTATTGAAAGAATAGGCGTCTGCGGCTCTTGCAAAAAGAAGTCTGAGGAAATCGTAAATTTCTGTGATGGTCCCAACTGTAGATCTCGGGCTTTTATTGGTGGTCTTTTGTTCAATAGAAATGACAGGAGATAGCCCGTCAATTTTATCGACATCAGGTCTTTCAAGACCGCCAAGAAATTGCCGTGCATATGCAGAGAAGGTTTCAATATATCTGCGTTGTCCTTCAGCATAGATTGTATCAAAGGCTAAAGACGATTTTCCGCTGCCACTTAAGCCTGTTATGACAACCAGTTTTTCTCGAGGAATTTTTACGTCTATATTCTTTAAATTATGAGCTCTTGCTCCGTAAACTTCAATGTATTCTTGCTGTTTCAAAGTGGTGTTTTTATCGGAAAAGCAAAGTTACACAAACCAATTTATTTTTTACTAAAAACCAAAGAGCAATTCAGCTTAAAATACTATCTTGCAGGTAGATTTATTATGTGATGAGTTTTATACATTCGGTTAGACATTATTTTGAGCGTCATGGGTTTGCGGTTTCTTCAAGACTGGCAGATAGGTTGGGTATGCGTGCTTTAAATGTACGTTTGTTCTTTATATACATTTCTTTTGTAACCGTTGGCTTGTCTTTTGCATTGTATTTAATATTGGCATTTGTACTGCGTTTAAAAGATATGATATACACCAAACGAAGTTCTGTTTTTGATTTATAATGATAAAATTCAGTTCTAAATTTCACAAGGCTTTACTTTTCTTATGCGCTGTTATAGCAATTGGAGTTGTGGGCTATATGCACTTATCTGGCTTTAATTTTGTGGATGCTGTGTATATGACTGTCATTACAATATCTACAGTAGGGTATAGGGAATTACACCCTATGGGAACTGATGAGAAAATATTTACTATATTTTTAATTTTAACGAGTATATCTGTATTTGGGTATACGGTTTCTGCCTTCACTGAAGCTTTGGCAAGCGGTATTTTTTTTAAACAACTAAAACAAAAGAGAGTGCAAAAGAAAATAGATGCAATGAAAAACCATACTATCGTCTGTGGTTATGGTAGAAATGGTATGCAAGCCATTGTGAAACTCAGAAATTATCAAAAAGAATTTGTTGTTGTTGAAAGAGATAAAGAATTGATTGCATTGCTCGAAGAGGAAGGTATTCTCTGTGTTGAGGGAGATGCAACAACAGACGAGGTGCTATTGAAAGCGGGAATTGAAAAGGGATGCAATTTAATAACGGCGCTGCCATCGGATGCAGATAATTTGTTTGTTGTTTTGAGTGCACATCAATTAAATAAGCATTGTAAAATTATAAGCAGAGCAACAAGCGAGTCTTCATATACTAAATTGAAAATAGCAGGAGCGAATAACGTGATCATGCCAGATAAATTAGGAGGTGCTCATATGGCTTCTTTAGTGGTAACACCAGATGTTTTAGAATTTGTTGATCGCTTAACAATTGAGGGTGAAACTACCGCAAATTTAGAAGAAATAGATGTAAACGATTTGCCAAAAGAATATATGGGTAAAACAATTCTGGATTTAGACCTGCGCAAAAGAACAGGATGCACGGTTATAGGATTTAAGGCATCAGACGGAGGGTATGTGATCAATCCAGAAGCTTCAATTACCTTAGTTTCGGATGCCAGTTTAATTGTTTTAGGAAGACCAGAGCAAATTGTGAAACTTAGAAAATTATTTTAATGCAATTAAAAGTTGTAATTACGGGAAGCAATGGCTTATTAGGGCAAAATTTACTCAGCCTTTTATTAAAAGAGAAAGAGCAGTATTCGGTCTTCGGTTTTTCTAGAGGAAAAAATAGAAGTGGTCGAGAAGATTTCGAGTATGTCAGCATGGATATTACTAACAAAGAACAGCTGCATGAAAAACTGCTCGAGATTCAACCAGATTTTATTATCAATACCGCAGCAATGACCAATGTTGATGCTTGTGAGAACAACCGTGATGCATGCTTTGATTTAAACGTAAATGCGGTTGCTTATTTAATCACTATTTGTTCAAAAATAAATGCCCATTTAATTCATCTTTCTACCGATTTTATTTTCGATGGTGTAAAAGGGAATTATACAGAAGATGCTCTTCCAAATCCTTTGAGTTATTATGGGGAAACCAAACTAGCATCTGAAAAATTACTTCAAAAGGCGAACATAAAGTATACCGTATTGAGGACTATTTTAGTGTATGGCTTAGTGCATAAAATGAGTAGATCTAATATTGTGCTTTGGCTCAGAGAGTCTTTGGAGCAAGGAAAAGAAATTACCATTGTAGATGATCAGTTTAGAACTCCGACGTATGTGGAAGATTTAGCATTGGCATGCAAGTTGTCTATGGATAAGCAAGCGAATGGCATTTTTAATATTGCAAGTAGTCAATTACTAAGCGTATACGAAATTGCTCAGCAGGTAGCACGTACCTTTAATTTAGACAGTTCTTTAATTAAACCAATAGCGACTGCAGCCTTGAATCAAACCGCTCCTAGGCCACCAAAAACAGGATTTGATTTGTCTAAGACAAATCAAATATTAGGGCTCTATTCAAAAACATTTAAAGAAGATTTACAAAGATTTAAGAATAGCTTGCCATAAAATTCATATTTAACGGATAAAAGTTGTCAAAAGATCAATTTTTTAAGATATTGCGGACAACTAAATTAGATAAACTAACATATTTATATTATGAAGAAAAAACTTCTAGCGTTATTGCTTTTAATAACGCCAATGTTGACATTTGCTCAAGAAAAACAAGAAAAAGGAATTGCAGAGAGTATAAATGAAGGTTTTAAACCTGTAGCAGATGCCTGGGGAGGTTTTGTTTTTTATCCGGTGAAATTAGGCGGAGGAGTAGAAATGCCGTTGGTAATTATAATGCTTCTTGCTGCGGGATTGGTATTTACCGTATTATTTAAATTTGTAAACATACGATTGTTTCCTGTTTCCATAAATATTGTAAGAGGTACTTATGATGATGTAGATCATGCAACTTCAGATGTTGTTGCTGGAGATCCAACACCAGGAGGTGATGCTATTGAAACAATTAGAGTAGAAGGAGAAGAAGGAGAGGTGTCTCATTTTCAAGCATTGACCGCTGCTTTGTCTGGAACCGTTGGTTTAGGAAACATCGCGGGAGTGGCAGTTGCATTGTCTTTAGGAGGGCCTGGAGCTACATTTTGGATGATTGTAGCCGGTTTATTAGGGATGTCTTCAAAATTTGTTGAATGTACCTTAGGTGTAAAATATAGAGATGTTGGAGAAGACGGTACCATTTATGGAGGTCCAATGTACTACCTCAAAAAAGGAATGGCTGATGTAGGTAAGAGTGGATTAGGAAAGGTCTTGGCAGTCGTTTTTGCTGTGATGGTAATTGGAGGTTCTTTTGGAGGTGGAAATATGTTTCAAGCCAACCAAGCTGCGCAGCAATTTGGAAGCATGATTGGATCTAATGACTTATCTACTGCATTAATTTTTGGTATTGTAATGGCTATTTTGGTAGGTATTGTCATTATTGGTGGAATCAAAAGAATTGGAAACATTACAGAAAAGATAGTGCCATTTATGGTAGGAATCTATTTTGTGGCGGCCGTTGTTATTTTAGCTGCTAATTTTTCGCAAATAGGAAATGCATTTGGTCAAATTTGGGATGGAGCTTTTAATCCCCAAGGAATTACAGGAGGATTGTTAGGTGTTTTAATTATCGGATTCCAAAGAGCTGCATTTTCAAATGAAGCAGGTGTTGGGTCAGCAGCAATTGCGCATTCAGCAGTAAAAACAAAATATCCAGCTTCTGAAGGTTTAGTTGCCTTGTTAGAGCCTTTTATTGATACTGTAGTGGTGTGTACGATGACGGCTTTAGTAATTATTATTACCAATGGAGATGGAGGAATTATGACGTATGGAGTTGAATCTCCAGATGGTGTTGTTGCTACTTCTAAGGCATTTGCATCTGTAATACCTTGGTTTCCTTATGTTTTAACAGTTGCAGTGGTGTTGTTTGCTTTTTCAACCATGCTGTCTTGGTCTTATTACGGGCTGCAAGGGTGGATGTTCTTGTTTGGGCGTTCGAAAGCATCAGATTATGCGTATAAAATTTTATTTTGTTTATTCGTAGTTATAGGTTCTGCTGCAAGTTTAGGTGCTGTTACCGACTTTTCAGATGCTATGATTTTTGCCATGGCTGTGCCAAATGTCATTGGTTTGTTTTTCTTGTTCCCAAAAGTACGTGAAGAATTGTCACGATATTTAAAAGCGATTAAGGCGAAGAAAGCATAAATACATTCATATGAACATACAAAAGCCCCATTTCTGGTATAATAAAAGCCAAAGAAATGGGGTTTTTTTGTTGGTGCTTGCTCTCTTGTTACTGCAAGTTGCGTATTTTTCATTAGATATGAGTTCTCATAGCGGTGTGGCGCTTTCTAAAAGTGAAGTTGCCTTCTTGAAAAGGCAAATAGATTCTTTAAAGCAAATTGAACAAGCGAAACGTACACCGAAAATATACCCTTTCAATCCAAATTATATAAGTGATTATAGAGCATTTATTTTGGGGTTGTCTATTCAGGAAATAGATAGGTTGTTCTTGTATCGAAAAGAAGGTGGTTTTATCAATTCTGTGAATCAATTTCAAGAGGTAACAGGAGTGTCAGATAGTCTATTAGAAGCAATCTCACCGCAGTTTAAGTTCCCAGCTTGGGTGGCGCGTGAAAGGAATAAAAAAGAGGGGTATCGTGCTGTTGGAAAAGAAAGAAATCAAGTTAGCTTAAAAAGCTTTCCAGCTGAAATAAATATCAATAAGACAACTGCACAGGATTTGGAGACGATAGACGGTATTGACTTTTTTTTAGCAAAAAGAATCGTTGCGTATAGAAACCGAATTCAAGGGTTTACCTATAAAAAGCAATTATTAGAGGTGTGGAAATTAGATCAGGATATGGCGATTAAGATTTGGAACGTATTTCAGATTTATCAAAAGCCAAGCATACAAAAAATGAACATAAATATAGCAAGCTTTAAAGAGGTGCTCGCAATTCCTTATGTAGATTTTAGATTGTGCCAAAAAATGTTCGACTATAGAGACGAGGTTGCTGAATTGCAGTCTATTGATGAATTAAAAAACATTGACGGCTTTCCATTAGAGAAATATGACAGAATAGTTTTATATTTGGAAGCTAAATAAAATAACATTATAATGACTAGCATGTACTTTACAGAAGAGCACGAAGTGTTTAGATTAAGTTTTCGTGATTTCTTGCAAAAAGAAGTAGCGCCACATATTGATAAATGGGAAGAAACAGGGACCATTGATCGATTTATCTGGAAGAAATTTGGCGAGATGGGCTATTTTGGATTGAATTCTCCGGAAGCATATGGAGGGTTGAATTTAGACCTTTTTTATACCGTTATTTTTTTGGAAGAATTACAGAAAATTAATTCAGGTGGTTTTGCTGCAGCAATGTGGGCACATGCATATTTGGCGATGACGCATTTAATGGAAGAGGGAGATGATCGTATTAAAAAAGAGTATTTAACTGCAAGTATCGAGGGAGATAAAATAGGTTGTTTGTGTATTACTGAGCCTTTTGCGGGTTCTGATGTTGCTGGGATGAAAACAACCGCTGTGAAGAATGGGGATACCTATGTGATTAACGGATCGAAAACATTTATCACGAATGGTGTCTATTCTGACTATTTGGTAGTAGCTGCGAAAACAAATCCAAATGACAAATACAATGGAATGAGTATTTTTCTAGTGGACAGAGATACTCCAGGGATTTCGTCAAATAAATTGAATAAATTAGGTTGGAGAGCTTCAGATACTGGAGAAATTGCTTTTGATAATGTAACGATACCTGTTGCTAATTTAATGGGAGAAGAAGGGAAAGGATTTCCTTATATTATGCAACACTTTGCATTAGAACGCTTGATTATGGGAATCAATGCGCATGCACGTGCAGAATATGCCTTAGAGTATGCGGTCAACTATTTAAGTGAAAGACAAGCTTTCGGCAAGTCGTTGAACAAGTTTCAGGCATTGCGACATAAAGTTGCTGAGATGGCTAGTGAAGTGGAAATGTGTAAAGAGTTTAATTATTCGATAACAAAACGCTTGGATCAGGGGGCTTATGTGGTTAAAGAAGCAAGTATGTCTAAATTGCTTTCTACAAAAATGGCAGATAGTGTTATTTATGATGCTTTGCAACTGCTTGGGGGCTATGGTTACATGGAGGACTATCCATTAGCGAGGATGCTTCGAGATAGTAGATTAGGTCCTATTGGTGGCGGTACTTCTGAAATTTTGAAAGAAATTATCGCAAAAATGGTCATCGACAAGAAGGATTACAAACCTGCAACATAAAATGATTTGAGTGTGTTTTTGCGAAAATACACTCTTAATTATCGCAAAAATGGTCATCGACAAGAAGGATTACAAACCTGCGACCAACGATTCACGACTGCTGTTTACAT
>JBELDQ010000016.1:0-18727 GCA_042094215.1 Polaribacter sp.
AAATGAAAAATATATTTAGAATCATAAGCTTTTTGGAAGGTGTTTCTTATTTGTTGTTGTTGTTTGTTGCGGTTCCTATTAAATATATGGCTGCCAATGATAGTTATGTAAAAATGCTGGGAATGCCACATGGAATTCTATTCATGCTCTATATTGTACTAGCTATTATGTTAAAAGTGCCAGAAAAATGGAGTGCCAAAACGTTAGCAATTGTTTTAGTAGCGTCTATTTTGCCATTTGGTACCTTTTACGTAGATAAAAAGTACTTACAAGAGAGTTAAATTTCTTTGAGTATGCATAAAAAATAATAGAGGATAGTAGTCATTAAACGCAAGACTAGTTAACGCTCATTATTGAAAGCTATTACTCGACTATTTTTTTTGTAGTATTGCCTTTTACCCTCCGCTTACGGGTGGTATAATAGCAATCACATCGTTTTCTTTAAGAATTGTTTCATTTGAAGTATATACCTCATTTACTGCAATTGCATACGAACTCATTTTCTCTAATTGAGGATACTTTGTTACAAGTAGTGTCCTTAAATCAGAGACGCTAGCGTCAGTGGGCATCTCAATGGTTAAAGAGTTTGCACTGACAAGCTCAGAGGCAATTCCGAAAAGTAAGATTTGTAAGTTCATGGCATACAAATATAAGTGATTCATTAAAACAAACTCAAACTAAGAATAAATCCTTTGTCTTTTTGCGCTCTTCCTATTGCAGAGATTACATAGTCTACTCTTAAAAAGCGCCATTTCCCAAAACCAATATTATCTATTCCAATGGTGGTCTCTGTGTAGGGTTTTCTTTTGCTTGTAAATAGTGCTTTCCCGCCTGCTACTAGATGAAAGTTTAACTTATTTATAAGAGGTATTTTACCGAGTAAAAACCCTTTAAAATTATGTTCTCCATGAAATTCTGCAAAACGATCGTTTGTACTATGCGTATAATATTTTAAGAGGTTGAAATAATTGGTAGATCCTGTGCCGGGAGAACTCTGTAGTCGGTTTCCATTAAAATGCGCGTAATCCATAAAGGGAATGTCTTTTTTATTTAAAAATACGCCGGTTTTGATTCTGTATTTTGAGCGGCCCAAGTTTCCTAGTGAAAACTCTTGTCTTAGTTGGGTAAATACGTAATCAGAGTGGTTTTCTGAGTCTCCTGAGCCGAAGGTTTTTCTATATCCTACATACAAAGAAGGGTATTTATTGCTGTAAACGGTTCTTTTACTGTTTGGATACTTAAGGTATTTGGTTCCAAAATTAATAGAGGTCCCTAGATTGAATATCCAGATATTATGCTGCGAAAAAGGAGCGGCATTACTTGAGGGGTCTATTGGGTTGTTTGATTTGTAGGATCTGTTTTTTACATTTCTTAGGCTATAGTCTGTCGTGTTAAATAATGGTTTCCTATCGGCAAATTCTAGTGAACTATTGAGTCTAACTCCGGTAGTGAGCTCTCTTGAAAAAGAAATATTTGCAAAAGTCTTTTCATATATTTTTTTATAATTTTCCTGAAAAAGGATAGAGCTAAATGTGTTTCGTAAGTTAGAAATAGGATTTTGAGCATTGAAGTGTCTTGTCGTAATTCCTCCAGAAAAACGTAAAATCGGTCTCGAGGTGTTGTTCCATTTGAATCCGAAATAAGCAGTAGGCCTTAATTTCTTGTCTGAAAAACCATAGTTGAAAGTAGTTCCAAGAGTAATCCATTTACCAGTATCATTCAACGTTTTAAAGTAGCGCAGTGCGCTAGATGCATTCCAGCCTTGAACGGTGTTGAAGTTTAGGCTTGTTAGGGGAGAATCAATCGTAAAAGACCACTTGTTGTAGGTGTCTCTATAGGTGTATCCAGACAAGGGTGCTCCCCAAGAAAGGGTGTTGTTTTTTTCATCTATAGAATCTAAATACTTTTTTGATTTTCTGATAGTTTTAATACTGTCTTTAACTACATAGTCAGCCACTTCTTCTTTGGTTAAAGGTACAGGGCGTAATTTTTTCCAATAGGCAGTGTCTTTTTCAGTTGCGTTTTTCTCAAAAGATAAAACCTCTTTGCTAAAGGTGTTTTTAGAAAAATTAGGAGTAAAGTTATAGTTGGAATAGGCAGATGAAAAACGACCATTGACATTAAATCCGAACATACCAATTTTAAAATCAATCGTTTGGGAGATTACAATCCAAGCGTCATTTTTTGGGGACTTGTTAAAACTCTGTTTAAAGTGTAAGGCATCTACCATGGGAAGGTTTACTTGTTCTCCGGTAACCGTAATGTCTGATCCATATAGAGCCCAGTCATCCTCCACAATATAGAGGTGTCCGCTAAAAACGCGATCATTTTTTCGCTTTGGGAAAATGGCTATTTTGTTTATCATTTGTCCATTTTTGTCATAAAAATTCCCAACTAATTTATATCGGTAGTAGCCAAAAGCATAATTTGCAATGGGAGAGATAATCTCATTTCCTATTTCTACAGTGTTTTTATAAAGGTTGAAATTTACATCTTCAGCTCTATTGAAGCTCACCCCATTATCAGATCCGCTAACTTTAGAGGCTACAATGTGTTCTTTGAAGTCATTAGGTTTGCGGACTTTTATTTTTGAAACGGTCTCAGATAAATAGATAATACCACTTCTCGTAGAGTCAAGTCCACCGCCCAAATCGCCTATTTTTTGACCCAAAATTTTCTTTGGTGCGTTTTTAATTTTATAGAGACCTCTTGAATAAAAGTCAGCTGTGAATTGATTTATCTTACCTTCGTTTTTCTTTTTGGCAGCAATGACATTTCTGATGATTTGGTTCGCTGGGTTCTCCGCACTGTTGATGCTTATTTCGTTCAAAGCAATGTTTTCCTCTTGTAGGACGGCATTTAATGTATGAGTTGTACCTGTTACTGTAATGATTTTTTTTATTGTTTTGAAGCCTAAAAATTGAAAAACAACAGTGTGTTTTTTTGCCCGTTTTACAGGAAGTTCATAGTCTCCTGCTTCGTTAGATGTAGTTCCTGTAATACTTCCTTCTAGGTAGATGCTTACAAACGATAAAGGATTGTTTTCGCTGTCTGTCACTTTTCCTTTGATTTGCGAAAATGCAGACGAAATAGACAGCAGTGCGAGAAGAATGGTTAGGTTTTTCATAGCTTGGTGTTTCTTTAGGAGTAACAAACTTAAAAGTTCCGAATAATGTTTTATCTCTATGTTCTGTTAAAGAAGATACAATTTTTTCTTAAAGTATTAGGTTTTGATTAAATAGACGCTTTCTTTTACGTTTTCGTTGCTTAACGAATCTCATTATTTTAAGTGTTCACAATAGTAAAAATGAGTATATTTGTCAGTTAATAAAAATATTAAAATTATGAGCGAATCTAGGAAAAGACGAGAAGCTTTATTATACCACGCCAAACCGAAGCCAGGAAAGATAGAAGTGGTTCCTACAAAAAAATACGCTACCCAACACGATTTGTCATTGGCATACTCACCAGGAGTTGCAGAACCGTGTTTAGAAATAGAAAAGAACAAAAACAACGTATATAAATACACAGCAAAAGGAAATTTAGTAGCCGTAATCTCGAATGGGACGGCTGTTTTAGGTCTTGGAGATATAGGTCCAGAGGCTTCTAAGCCAGTAATGGAAGGAAAAGGAGTCTTGTTTAAAATTTTTGCTGATATTGATGTTTTTGATATCGAAGTTGATGCTACGGATGTAGATAAATTCGTGGAAACAGTAAAAGCAATTGCGCCAACGTTTGGAGGAATTAATTTAGAGGATATCAAGGCACCAGAGGCCTTTGAAATAGAAAGAAGATTAAAAGAGGAATTAGATATTCCTGTGATGCATGATGATCAGCATGGTACAGCAATTATATCTGCAGCCGCTTTAAAGAACGCTATAGAGATTACGGATAAAAATATCTCTGAAGTACAAATTGTTGTGAACGGAGCAGGAGCAGCAGCCATATCATGTGCGCGTTTGTATTTGGCTCTAGGGGTCAAAAGAGAGCATATTGTAATGTGTGATAGTAAAGGGGTTATTCGAAAGGATAGAGCCGTTTTAACAGTGCAAAAAGAAGAGTTTGCAACAGCAAAAGATGTACGCACCTTAGAAGAAGCAATGCACAATGCAGATGTGTTTATAGGGCTGTCTAAAGGGAATGTTGTAACAGCAGAGATGTTGTTGTCAATGGCCAAAGATCCGATTGTTTTTGCAATGGCGAATCCCATTCCAGAGATTGACTATGATTTAGCCATTCAAACAAGAGATGATATTATTATGGCAACAGGTAGGTCAGATCATCCTAATCAGGTAAACAATGTTCTCGGTTTTCCATTTATTTTTCGTGGAGCTCTCGATGTTAGAGCAACAAAAATTAATGAAGAAATGAAGTTGGCAGCTGTGCATGCCTTGGCTGATTTAGCCAAGAAAACCGTGCCAGAGCAAGTAAATATTGTGTACGATGAAATTAGTTTATCTTATGGAAGAGAGTACATCATACCAAAGCCATTTGATCCAAGATTGATCTATGAAATTCCACCAGCAATTGCAAAAGCGGCAATTGATTCTGGGGTGGCATTAGAACCAATTACTGATTGGAGGAAATACCAAGAAGAATTAATGGAGCGCTCAGGAACAGGGAGCAAAGAGGTTCGTATATTGCATAACAGAGCAAAAAGTAGTCCTAAAAGTATTGTGTTTGCAGAAGCAGATCACTTAGATGTATTGAAAGCTGCGCAAAGAGTACATGACGAAAAAATTGGTAAACCAATTTTATTGGGGAGAAAAGAAGTAATTTTAGAGTTAAAAGAAGAGATAGGATTCCATGCAGAAATTCCAATTATAGACCCTAAAACAGACGAGGAAAAAGGACGTAGAAATCGTTTTGGAGAAGCCTATTGGAAAACGCGTCAACGCAAAGGAATTACCTTGTTCCAAGCACAAAAAATGATGCGTGAGCGTAATTATTTTGCTGCTATGATGGTAAATGAAGGTGAAGCTGATGCCTTAATTACAGGATATTCAAGGTCGTATCCAACAGTTGTGAAACCAATGTTGGAGCTCATAGAGAAAGATAAAGGTGTGACACGAGTTGCAGCAGCAAATTTAATGTTAACCAAACAGGGCCCTTTATTTTTAGCTGATACCACTATTAATGTAAATCCGAATGCTAAAGACTTGGCTAAAATTTCTCAGCTTACCTATTCACTGGCTAGAATGTTTGGCGTAAAACCAAATATAGCCATGCTGTCGTATTCTAACTTTGGCTCTTCAAATTCAGAAAGTGCAGTAAAAATAAGAGAAGCTGTTTCCTATATACATAGACATTTTCCTGATGTTGTTGTTGATGGTGAATTGCAAGCAGATTTTGCATTGAATCGAAAAATGTTAGCAAAAGAATTTCCGTTTTCTAAGTTAAACGGTAAAAAGGTAAATGTGCTAATTTTTCCTAACTTAGACGCTGCCAATATTACCTATAAATTAATGAAGCAAGTTGATGAAGTAGAGTCTATTGGACCGATTATGATGGGGTTAAAAAAACCAGTTCATATCATACAGTTAGGTGCTAGTGTAGATGAAATGGTAAACATGGCTGCGGTAGCAGTAGTTGATGCGCAGCAAAAAGAAAAAAATAATTCATAAAAATATAGGCAATAAATGATCACTCAAATTAAAGGAAGATTGGTAGAGAAAAATCCAACATATGTTGTTGTTGATTGTTCTGGAGTTGGTTATTTATTGCATATTTCTTTACAAACATTTTCTTCTCTTCCGGATAGTGAGGTGCTTACCTTGTATACGCATTTAGCAGTTAAAGAAGATTCTCATACTTTGTATGGGTTTAGAAGTAAGGTTGAAAGAGAGATTTTTAGAATGCTAATTTCTGTGTCTGGAGTTGGCCCAAGTATTGCTAGAACAATGCTGTCTTCTATGACATCAGAAGAAATTCAGCAGGCAATTGCCTCAGAAAACATTGCGCTCATACAATCTGTGAAAGGAATTGGTGCTAAAACGGCACAACGAGTGATTATAGATTTGAAGGATAAAATCTTAAAAACATTCGAGATGGATGCAATTTCTCTCAGTCCAAGCAATACAAACAAAGAAGAGGCGTTATCTGCTTTGGAAGTACTTGGTTTTAATAAAAAGCAATCTGATAAAGTGGTTACCGCAATTTTAAAAGAAGAAATAAATGCTTCTGTTGAGGTCTTAATTAAGAAAGCATTAAAAAATTTGTAGTGAATTTGAGAAATAGATATGTTCATGCCTTTGTGATGTGCGTAGTTGCTTTGTTTGCAACTACAGCCCTTTTTTCCCAGTCCACAAATATCAAGAAAGATTCCATCTTGAGAGATACCGTGCCAAAGCTGAAATACAATTTCAAAGCAAATCAAAAAGGGAGCCTATTTTTAAACAACCCATCGAGTTATGTTGCTCGGTTTGATAAAAAGTTGAACAAATACATTGTTGTCGAAAAGCTAGGTGATTTTAAGATTGGGGTTCCAATGTATATGTCTCCAAAAGCCTATCAAGCATATCGTTTAAAAAAAGACATCAAAGATTATTTTAAAGAGAAAAATGATGCGTTGAGCAAGAAAAAAGGAAGCAACGCTGCAAAAAGGAATTTACTCCCTAAATATTATGTGAATTCTAAGTTTTTCGAATCTATTTTTGGAGGTAATTCAGTTGAGGTAATTCCTTCAGGTAGTTTAAATATCAAACTAGGAGGGATCTATCAGAATGTAGACAACCCTCAATTGTCTGAAAATAATAGAAGTAGCTTTACCTTTGATTTTGATCAGCAAATAAGCGCTAGTATCATTGCGAAAGTAGGTAAAAGGTTAAAAGTTACTGCAGACTATGATACCCAAGCTACATTCGATTTTCAGAACTTAATTAAACTAGAATACACGCCTACAGAAGACGATATTATTCGTAAAATTGAAGCGGGTAATGTATCTATGCCAATAAAGAATTCTTTAATAAACGGTTCTCAAAGTTTGTTTGGTTTAAAAACCGAATTGCAATTTGGTAAAACTTCTGTTACTGCTGTTTTTTCTCAGCAGAACTCAGAGAGTAAAACGGTAACGGCTGAAGCTGGTGCATCGATAGAGCCGTTTGAGTTGAGGGCCACAGATTACGACGATGACAGACATTTCTTTTTATCGCAATACTTTAGAGAGAATTTTAAAAACTCATTGAGAAATTATCCCTTAGTAAGTAGTCCAATTAATATTACTAGAATAGAAGTTTGGGTAACCAATAGAATTGCGAGTACAGAAAACTTTAGAAACATTGTTGCATTGGCAGATATAGGAGAATCTGAACCTGATAATTTGGTAAACTCTAACGTAATACCAACGTCTCCACCGCAGGTGTTTGGACAGAATATTCCAGCAAATGCAGCAAATAATTTAGCCGGTCTTTTAACAGCTACCGGTAGTATTAGAGATATTGCAACAGTTAACTCGGCATTGTCTGGTTTTAATATGAAAGAAGGGACAGATTATTCTATGCTTCAAAATGCACGAAAGTTAGAAGCCAATGAGTATACACTAAATTCTCAGTTAGGGTATGTTTCTTTAAATAGAAAGTTAGCTGATGGAGAAGTATTGGCTGTTGCATATGAGTATACAGTGGTTGGTAGTTCTGAAACTTCCTTTAAGGTGGGAGAGCTTTCTAATGATGGAATTAATGCACCAAGTAATTTAGCAGTAAAATTATTACGTAGTGAAATTATCACCACCAAAAGACCAGGTACTGAATTGCCTTTTCCTACTTGGAGATTGATGATGAAAAATGTCTATGCATTGGGAGTATTTCCTTTAACTCAAGACGGATTTAGATTTGAGGTTATGTATAGAGATGATGCAACGGGAGTTCCGTCGAATACATTACAGAATGCAGAAACCCCAGATCTCAATAAAAAAACGTTACTAAGTATTTTGAACGTAGATAAATTAGATCAAAGTGCATTTGCTGTTCCTCAGGGTGATGGCTTTTTTGATTTTGTAGAGGGTATTACAGTAAATGCCAATAAAGGGTTTGTTATGTTTCCAGAAACTGAACCATTCGGGTCCGACCTATCAAGCTCGTTGACATCTTCAAATGATAAAGAGGCCTTTGTCTTTGAAGAGCTTTATATCAATACCAAAGTGCAAGCAAAAAACAATTTCCAAAATAAAGATAAGTTCTTATTGAAAGGATATGCCAAAACACAAAATAGTGGAGGAATCCCCTTAAATGCATTTAATGTGCCAAGAGGATCAGTTAAGGTAACTGCCGGTGGTCGTCAACTTGTAGAGGGTGTTGATTTTGTTGTAGATTATCAATTTGGGAGAGTGCAAATTATTGATCCAGGACTTCAGTCTTCTGGCGTCCCTATTAGTGTCTCTACTGAAAACAACGCGGTGTTCAATCAGCAACGGAAATCTTTTATGGGAGTTGAGGTAGAACATCGTTTTTCGGATACCTTTGTTTTGGGTGGAACTGTTTTAAATGTCAATGAAAAACCAATTACTCAAAAAGTAAATTTTGGAAACGAACCTATAAACAATACTATGTTTGGTGTGAATATTGATTATTCTACAGAGATGCCAATTTTCACCAAATTAGTCAATAAATTGCCTTTTGTAGATACTGATGTGGCTTCGAATATTTCTGTAAGAGCAGATTTAGCCTATCTCATACCTGGCTCACCAAGTGGCATTGATGTAAACGGACAAGCAACTTCGTATGTAGATGACTTTGAAGCATCTCAAATCCCTATCGATTTGCTCTCTCCTTTAAATTGGTTTACAGCAAGTACACCACAATCACAAAATTTTAATGGGACTGCCGTAGATTTAACCTACAATGACAAAAGAGCGAAATTAGCATGGTACTCAATTGATCAGTTGTTTTATGGCAACGGAGCAAAACCTGCAAATATTGATAATATTGAATTGTCTAGGACAGAAGTGAGGCAGATTGGATATGCGGAGCTATTTCCAAACACCGAGCTAGATTTAACACAAAATGTGTTGGTAAGAACATTAGATTTGGCCTATTTTCCGTCAGAAAGAGGAACGTATAACTTTGATACGGGTACCTCCGTGAATGCCAATGGAACCTTCTCGAATCCACAAGATCGTTGGGGAGGAATTATGCGTCCGTTAACAACTAATAATTTTGATCAGGCAAATGTAGAATACATTCAGTTTTGGGTAAAAGACCCCTATGAGGCCTATTCAATTACTAATGAAGAAGGATTGCCGGTAGGAGTAGATCCAAACAACCCTACAAATCAGGTAGGAGAGTTGTTTATAAACCTTGGTAATATCTCTGAAGATATCTTAAAAGACAATCGGAAGATGTATGAAAACGGAATGCCTGCCGATGGTTCCTCTACAAATATTACGCAGTCTGTCTGGGGTAATGTGCCAACAAATCAATCTATTTTATACGCTTTTGATGTTGATGATGCGGCAAGAAGAAATCAAGATATTGGTTTGGATGGATTGAGAAATGAAGATGAATTGAGCTTTTATCAATCTAAAGTGCTGGATATCTCTAAATTAAATCTGAATGATATTTCTTCAGATAATTTTAACTTTTTTAGAAGTACTGAGTTTGATAATAACAATGCAAGTGTACTCACACGATATAAAAACTTTAACAATACAGAAGGGAATTCTCCAACAGCAAACCAATCTACAGAATCCTATCCAACATCGTCAACGACCTACCCAGATGTGGAAGATATAAACAAAGATCAAACCATGAATACTGTAGAGAGTTACTTTGAGTATAAAGTATCTTTAAACAGAAATGATTTGGTGAAAGGAATCAATAATATTGTTGATGAAAAGGAAACTGAAGTCACCCTGTCAGACGGAAGTACAAGTAAAACCAAATGGTATCAATTTAGAATTCCTGTGAGAAGTGGGACATCTATTAATGGAATTTCTGACTTTAACAGTATCCGTTTTATACGAATGTTTATGACCAAGTTTAAAATGCCAGTGGTGTTGCGTTTTGGTCAGCTAGAACTCGTAAGAGGAGATTATAGACGCTATACAAAAACATTAGACCCAGCTATTAGTCCAGCCCAAGAGCTTACAAATGAACAACTAAATGAATTTGAGGTAGGTGTTGTAAATATAGAACAAAATGAAGGTAGGTATGTGTTGCCTCCTGGTATTATAAGAGAGCAGTTGCAAGGTAGTTCTACCATTCAGCAGCAAAATGAACAATCGGTTTCTTTAAAGGTAACAGATTTACAGAAGGATGAAACAAGAGCTATCTATAAAAATATTAGTGTAGACTTAAGAATGTATAAAAACTTAAAAATGTTTATGCATGCTGAACCTATTGTTATAGGGAGTGTTTTAGATAATGATTTGGTTGCGGTTATTAGGTTAGGAACTGACTTAGATGATAATTTTTATCAATTAGAAGTTCCTTTAAAAATTTCTCCCTCTGGAAGCTTACAGCCAACAAGTGTTTGGCCAGAGGCAAATAATTTAGATGCAATATTAGAAGAGCTAGGGAAGTTGAAGTTAAAAAGAGATGGAGAAATACCGAATTCAGGAGGAACACTTGCGGTGAATAAGCTCTACCCTCTTCCAACCGATACACATCCGGGGACATTTGTCTTAAGGGTAAAGGGGAATCCAACATTGGCCGCGATAAGAACTTTAATGTTGGGAGTAAAAAATGTGTCGTTAACTCAGAAAAGTGCAGAAATTTGGTTCAATGAATTGCGTTCTTCAGGTTTTGATAATAAAGGAGGTTGGGCAGCAGTAGTGAGTGCAGATGCCAATTTTGCCGATATTGTAGATGTATCAGTTACGGGTAGAATGCAAACCATCGGTTTTGGAAATGTAGAAGATAGAGTAAATCAAAGGAGCTTGGAAGAAACGCGACAATATGATTTCTCTACCAATGTTAATTTAGGTAAAATGATGCCTAAGAATTGGGGAATTCAGTTGCCTATGAGTTATAGTTTTGGAGAAGAATTTAGAGATCCAAAATTTGATCCCCAGTATCAAGATGTAAAGTTTGCAGATGCGAAAGATGTGAATCCAAACAGTAAAAATGCACAAGACTATACATCGCGAAAAAGTATCAGTTTTAACAATGTAAAGAAAAATAGAAATCCAGCATCAGAGAAGAAGCCAATGCCTTATGATGTAGAGAATTTTTCTGTTTCCTATGCGTATTCTGAGGAGAATCATAAAGACTATAATATAGAGAAATATCTGAACCAGAACGTAACAGCGGGTGCAAGTTATAACTTCACTATTCAATCGAAATACATTGAGCCTTTTAAGAAATCTTCGTTCTTCGCTCAAAAGAAGTATTTGCAATTCATTAGAGATCTAAATATTAATTTGTTGCCCAATACTATTGGACTGAATTCTAGGATCACAAGAAATTTTGTACAGCAAAGATCACGTAATTTGATTGATGGTTTCACAGCACAACCAACATTAACGCAACGCAGGTTTTTGTTTGATTGGGATTATACCATAGGCTTTGATCTTACCAAATCATTGAAATTAAACTTCAATGCAAACAATAGCTATTTATATGATAGCTTTGGAAATGAAGAAGAAATAGAGGTTTTTGATAAGTTTTTTAACACGGGTAGACCAGATCATTATACTCAAAATTTAACAGCAAATTATAAAATACCAATTAACAAGCTGCCTCTTTTGAGTTTTGTGACGGCAAACTACGGCTATACGGCTAGTTTTGATTGGCAAGCAGCTTCGAAAAGTTATGTAGACAAAATTGGAAACCTAATTCAGAATTCAAATACACATAGTGCCAATGCAACATTTAGTTTGTCTAGGTTGTATCAAGATATAGGACTTAAAAAACTATTCATAAGAAATGGTGCTAAGACAAGTGGCAGAAATCCATTTCAGGCACCTCAAACACCGGCTGTAGCTAAGGCGAAACGCGGTATTAAAAAGAAAACAGTAAAAGATAAAATATTGTTAGGAGTGTATGATTTTATTACGGCGGTAAAAACGGCTAAAATTAATTATTCAGAAAATAATGGAACTGCACTGCCAGGTTTTAAAGGAACGGCAGGCTTTTTAGGAAGAGATAATTTAAGCGGTGGCTTTGCTCCAACTTTGGGATTTGTTTTTGGTAGTCAAATAGATATTAGAAATAAAGCCTTTGAAAAAGGGTGGCTGGTAGATAGAGCAACGGGCTCAGAATACTACAATAAAACATACAGCAACACAAAGTACAACAAGATCGATTTTACGATGTCTTTAAAGCCCTTTAAAGATCTAAATATTGAACTAACAGGAAATAGAATCAAAACCAATAACCTATCACAGCAATTAGATGTAGAAGGAGGGGTTCTAAACACTAATGTTCCAATTACTGAGTCAGGTAATTTTAGTACAAGTTTTGCGATGCTGTCTACGGTTTTTAAGAATTCTGATGATTTATTCAATACATTTTTAGCCAATAGAAGCGTACTTTCACAACGTTTGTCAACAGTTAATAACTTGCCTGCATCGGGTTATAAAGAAACAGGACAACAAGTTTTATTACCTGCTTTTTTAGCTGCGTATTCTGGTGCTAATCCGAATTCGGTAAAGCTCGGGCTATTTAGAAATATGCCTATTCCAAATTGGACATTGCGCTATAATGGGTTGATGAAGTTAGGCTGGTTCAAAGAACGTTTTAGCAGTTTTACAATTAGCAATGGCTATAAATCATCATATACAATAGCCAATTATACAAATAACTTGGAGTATAAGGTAAGCGACCCTTCTAAGACAAATGCTTCAGGAAATTATCAGCCTGAGTTGTTGATAGCCTCGGCTAGTTTAATTGATGAATTTTCTCCGCTCATAAAAGTAGATATGAAAATGAAAAATTCTATTTCCTTTAGAGGAGAAATCAGAAAAGATAGGACGTTGACAATGAATTTTGACAATAGTACCTTAACAGATATTAAGGGAACTGAGTTTATTGTAGGTGTTGGGTATCGATTCAAAGATGTTGTCTTTAACACGCGATTTGCCGGTAAAAAACAGCGTTTAAAAGGAGATGTTAATATGAGAATGGACGTTTCTCTTCGCGATAATTTAACATTAATTCGCTCTATTGATGTAGAAAATAATCAAATAAGTGGTGGTCAAAAACTTTTATCTATTAAATTTGCAGCAGACTATAAATTAAATAAGAATTTGACGACTTCGTTTTTTTACAATCACAATACTTCGAAATATGCAATTTCTACTACATTCCCGCGACAATCAATAAATGCAGGGTTTAATTTAATCTATAACTTAGGTAACTAAACAGAAATCAACACTATAAAATAAAATAGAATTACAATGAATATTCCAGCAGAATTAAAGTACACAAAAGACCATGAATGGGTAAGAATAGAGGGAGATACCGCAATTATCGGTATTACAGACTTTGCGCAAGGTGAATTGGGAGATATCGTGTATGTTGATGTAGATACACTTGATGATACCTTAGAGAAAGATGAGGTTTTTGGCTCTGTAGAAGCTGTAAAAACTGTCTCAGACTTAATGATGCCTATGTCGGGTGAAGTAGTTGAGTTTAATGAGGGTTTAGAAGATGAACCAGAATTGGTTAACAAAGATCCTTACGGAGATGGCTGGATGATTAAACTAGCTATTTCAGATGCGTCACAATTAGATGAGTTATTAGATGCCCAAGCTTACACAGACCTTATTCAAGGGTAGTTTATTATTGCTAGCAGTAGGGATCACACTTTTTATAGGGTATCTAAGCTTAAAGAAAATAAATTATGTCCCTATACGATTGTCTCATTTAGACAAGGTATATCATGTAGTGGCCTATTTTTTATTAGCATGTGCATGGTTGTTCTTTGTTCCTAACCCAACTCAAAATCCAAAGACAAAGTATCTCATAGCAATAGCCTGCATTATTTACGGCATGGTTATTGAAGTTTTACAAGGAACACTTACAACGTATAGAACAGCAAGTGTATTGGATATTTTTGCAAATATGGCCGGAGTCATAGCAGCAATGATGCTTTTTAAGCAGGTTTATAAAAAAATTAGGGCTATTTAACTCTATTAGTTGCATAAGTCATAAGAAATTAATTAAATTAGCGAACTATTTAAAACAAAAAAGGATGGAGATTAAGAAAAATCCAAAATCAAATCTAGAGAACTATTCAAAGATTTTTATACAGTTAGGTCTAGTATTGGCATTGTTTGTTACGTATGTAGCATTGGAAAACAAAACCTATGATAAGGTAATTGATGGTTTTGCAGACGCGAGTATGCAAGATGAAATGGAGGAGGATATTCCAATTACAGAGCGTATAGAGCCTGTAAAGCCAAAATCACCACCACCCCCAGCGCCAGAAGTAATTGAAGTTGTTGAAGATGAAAAAGAGGTAGAGGAAACGGTAATTGAATCTACAGAGACTGATGAAACAGAAGCAGTAGAGGTTGAAGAGATTGAAGAAGTAGAAGAAGCTGAAGAGGTTGTTGAGGATGTTCCTTTTGCAATTATTGAAGAGGTGCCAATTTTTCCAGGATGTACTGGAACAAGAAAGCAACTAGGAGACTGTTTGAATAAAAAAATAAAAAAGCACGTAATTAGAAGGTTCAATTCTGAGTTAGCAGGTGATTTAGGATTGCCTCCAGGGAAAAAAAGAATTTTTGTGGTGTTCAGAATTGATCCAACAGGAAATGTTACAGGTATCAATGCTAGGTCGCCGCACAAGAGGTTAACTCAAGAAGCTATTAGAGTAGCAAAGACGCTTCCTAAAATGACTCCTGGTAAACAAAGGGGAGTTCCTGTAGGGATGAGATATACCTTGCCAATTTCATTCAATGTAGAATAATAACTTTACTAGTACTATAAATAAATAAAAAAGAGCATCCAATTTGGGTGCTCTTTTTTTATTAGAGACAACGTCGAAGAAATCGTTTTATCAATACGTATTCAGTTGTTTTTACTACTTATTTTGTGTGCAATAGAATGCGCTTATTATACGAAGATCGTGTGTGTTTATTTGGCTTTTAAATTATAGCTGCTCTTGATATATATTTACTATTTTTGTTTCATATTTGAAGTAAATGAAACTGTCTCAATATCTTGATTCTACCTATTTAAAGTTGTCTAGCGCATCTGGTATTACTGAAGAGGAAACCAAAGCCCTAGTTATTCAATTGATTCAGGAAGCCATTGCATTTAATTTTAAATTGGTTATGATTCGAGCAGAGTACATCACTCTAGCTAAACAGCGAATTGCCGCGTTAAATTCCGATGTGCTAGTAGGGACAGTTATTGGGTTTCATCAAGGGACATATGCAGTTGCTACTAAACTTAAAGAGGCACAAAAAGCAATTGACTTAGGAGCAGATGAATTGGATTTTGTTTTGAATTATGAGGCTTTTAAAAGTGGAGATCTGATTCTGGTAGAAGAGGAGATTGTGAAAGGAACTGACATTGCGTTAGAAAACAAGAAAGTAGTAAAGTGGATTATAGAAGTTGCTGCCCTTTCTAATGAGGAGATCGTAGAGGTTTGTTCGTTGATTAAAAACGTAGTGATCGCTACTTTTGGAATTGATAATGCGAAAAATGTCTTTGTAAAATCATCTACAGGGTTTTATGGTGCGCCACCAGGAAAGCCAAACGGCGCTACTTTTGAGTCGATTAAGATAATGCATAAGCATGCGAGTCCCTTGAAAATAAAAGCAGCTGGAGGGGTGAAAACCAAGGAAGATGCGGTTAAAATGATCGCTTTAGGAGTACAACGAATCGGAACCTCGTCTGCGAAAAACATTGTAGAGGGAGGGAGTACTAATTCTGACTATTAATATGAAAAAGTATACAGCACACGAAACTGCAGTAATTGATGCTAATTGTGAAATTGGAAACGGTACAAAGATTTGGCATTTTAGTCATATCATGCCAAATTGTAGCATTGGCGATAATTGCAATATTGGTCAAAATGTAGTGATATCTCCAGAAGTTATTTTAGGGAAAAATGTCAAAGTCCAAAACAATGTTTCTATTTACACGGGTGTCATTTGTGAGGATGATGTTTTTTTAGGCCCTTCAATGGTGTTTACCAATGTAGTAAACCCACGAAGTGCGGTAAATCGCAAGAATCAGTATCTAAAAACCGTTGTAAAGAAAGGAGCAAGTATTGGTGCAAATGCAACAATTGTGTGTGGTAATACCATAGGAGAATATGCCTTTATTGGTGCAGGAGCTGTTGTTGTAAAAGAGATATTGCCTTATGCACTAGTGGTGGGGAATCCTTCGAAACAAATAGGTTGGGTGAGTGAGTTTGGACATCGACTGACTTTTAATGAAGAGGGTGTTGCGCGATGTTCTGAAAGTAATGAAGTGTATCAATTAGAAAATAATAACGTTCGTAAATTACCATAAATCAAAATGAATAAATCCCTTATATTATTCCTGCTATTCACCTCTGTTTTTGCTTTTTCTCAATCAGAAAGGCACCCCGCTTTTACCTCTTGTACAAATCAAGATAGAGAAGCAATCGAAACTTGTTTTTATAAGACCACAAAAGAGCTCTTTTTTAAAGAGTTTAAGGAGCCAGAAATCATGATAGGTGAAAACTTTAGAGGTGCTGTCAATGCTGTTTTTGTGGTTACGGCTGCGGGCCAGTTTAAGTTAATTTTTGTGAATGCTCCTTTCAAAGAATTGCGCGTTGAGGTTGAAAGGGTGTTTGCAGCGTTACCTGTTATTACTCCGGCAAAATACAATGGCAATGCTATAGAGATGCGTTTTGTATTGCCGCTTAATTTTCCTTTGCAGACACAAGAAGAAATGCCTAGTAAAGACCAGGATGTTGTTCTTTTTAAAAAGGATTTCTCTCAAGTAAATGCAGGTAAAAAAGCATTATTTCAGGAGCATAAAAGTCAATTAAACATTCCTTTTAATCATCAGCGATATATAAATTATGAATATGCTTTGCTTAAAAACAAGAATACACACACCGCTGTAAAGCCATATGTGTATCGCGCTATAGATGCTGTGTATGATTTAGATGCAGAGAAGCGTCAGTTTTTAAAGCCTGAACAAACGTCATGGTTAGGAAGGAAACTTTGGAATGAGCATCTACTTGAGGTAAGAGGAGATGGGTATTGGTTGAATCTAGATTTTTTATTAGATGTGCAATTTGGTAAAGATAATTCTGATGTATCTTATACGTACAATAATACAAGGGCTTTAACGGTTCATGGTGGGTTGGGAGATGACCTCTCATTTTCTGCAACAGTGTATGAAAGCCAAGGAAGATTTGCCGAGTATGTGAATTCATATATTTCAAATCCAATACCAACTTTTAGACCTGCATTTTCTGAGGGGTTGGTTCCGGGTAGAGGAAAAGCAAAAGGGTTTAAAGAAGACGCATTTGATTATCCAGTTGCTGAAGGGTATTTAGCATATACACCAAATCAATTTTTGGAATTTCAATTTGGTAGTGGTAAAAACTTTATTGGAGATGGATATCGTTCATTATTGCTTTCAGATGTATCAGCGCCAATGCCATATTTTAAAATGACTGCAAATTTTTGGAAGTTTAAATATTCAAATATTTGGCTTTGGGGAACTGACGTGCGATACCCTGCAGTGGTTGATAATGAACATGCAAGAAAGTATGTTGCCATTCACTATTTGAGTATTAATATTACAGATAAGTTCAATTTAGGGTTGTTTGAAACAGCTATTTCAAAAGGAGATCAGGGGTTTGATGTGGGATTTTTAAACCCTGTGATGTTTTATAGATCTGTAGAATTTAGTAGAGGTGAGGACGCGGGAAATGCCATGGTAGGGCTGACTGCTAACTACAAGTTAAAGGATAACCTGATGTTGTATTCACAGTTGGTAATTGATGAATTTTCTTTTGGTAAAATAAGTAATTTGGGATATTGGGGAAATAAATTTGGTTTTCAGTTTGGAGCAAAATATTTTGACGCTTTCCGCGTTAAGAACCTGTTTTTACAAGCAGAATTAAATACAGTAAGGCCTTACACATTTGCACATGGAGATCCTATTCTTAATTATGGAAATTATAGTCAACCACTTGGTCATGCTTGGGGTGCTAATTTTTGGGAGGCAATTGCTATTGGAAATTATAAATTTGATAGATGGACGGCTAGTGCAAAATTTATTCTAGGTCAAAAAGGATTTGATTCGGTTTTAGAAGTTAGTAATGGAGGGGATATCTATAAGTCATATGATAACAGAATTGGAGATAATAATAATGAAGTGGCGCAAGGAAATAAAGCAACCATCTTTTTAGCAGATCTTCAAGGGAGGTATTTATTGAATGCTTCAAATAATTTGAGTCTTTTTGCAGGGCTAACACTGAGAAATTTCTCTCCAAAACTAGATACATCAAACTTAAAAGCAACGAATACAGTCTGGTTTTCAGTGGGTATCAAGGCAGATTTATTTAATTGGTATTTAGATTTCTAAAAAAATAAAAAAAAATAGAATAATTTATAAAAAACATGTATATTTGTACCGTGGTGTAAAAGCCACTTTCTTTTTCATAGCAATTTTCCCACTCTAGTTTAGAGTGGGTTTTTTTATGCTTTTTAGATAGCTTGCATTGAGGCAAAAAAAAAGCCTTAACAAATTAATGTTAAGACTTTTGATGTACTCAAGATGGGACTTGAACCCATACGGGCATTACTGCCCACTGGATTTTAAGTCCAGCGTGTCTACCAATTCCACCA
>JBELDQ010000017.1:0-6381 GCA_042094215.1 Polaribacter sp.
GGAAACTCTTTGGTAAAAGTCAAATAATAGGACAAACCTTGGCTTACCCTAGTTTGTTGCAATATAATTTCTGACAACCAAATAAAGTATGGATTTTTGGTTTTACGCCAAGGCAAATCACGATCATTCTGTAAATACCAGTAAATTAAATGTTTAGAAAAGCTCATTTTAAAATAATATATCCCGAATTACACGATAAAATTCGTATAATTTTAATGGATTAAGTTTTTGGAATAGATTAATTATCATATATTTGCACCCTCAAAAATAAAAAACAAACATACAAATATATTAAGATGACGAAAGCAGATATCGTAACAAAAATTTCAGATAAATCTGGAATCGAAAAGGCAGATGTTTTAGCAACAGTTGAGGCATTCATGACTGAGGTAAAAGAGGCATTAGAAAATGGAGATAACGTATATTTAAGAGGTTTTGGTAGTTTCATTATCAAAACAAGAGCAGAAAAAACGGGTAGAAACATTTCAAAAAACACAACTATCAAGATTCCTTCACACAATATCCCTGCTTTTAAGCCAGCGAAAACATTTACAGAAGGAGTAAAGAACAAAGTATTAGTAAAGTAATAAAAGTATTAACTAAACCTTTAATGGTTTTTAAAACAATCTAATTATGCCAAGCGGTAAAAAAAGAAAGAGAGCAAAAATCTCTACACACAAACGTAAGAAAAGAGCAAGAGCAAACAGACATAAGAAAAAGTAAGCATTCGCTTACTTTTTCTTTGTTGCTTAACACGCTTCAAAAGTTCATTGACAAGAAGTTTAAACACTTCATACAGGCAAACAACCCTGTACTATTATTTTAATCCATCTACACAACTACGTGTAGTATAAAACCTTTTTCAGAATGAAAACAGAATTAATTATTCGTTCAAATTCATCTGATATTGATTTTGCCTTACTAAAAGATGGTAAACTTATAGAATTAAATAAAGAAACGAATGATAATAAATTTTCTGTTGGCGATATTTTTATTGCTAAAATTGGAAAAGTATTATCTGGCTTAAACGCTGCATTTGTAAATGTAGGCTATCCTAAAGATGGCTTTTTACATTACCATGATTTAGGCGCACAAGTAAACTCTTTATCTAAATTCCTTAAGAAAGTAAGCACAGGTAATTACAAAGAATTCACTTTAAAAAATTTCGGCTTTGAGAAAGATATACACAAAGACGGAAGCATTAACGATGTCCTGAAAACAGGACAAAACACATTAGTTCAAATTGTAAAAGAACCTATTTCTACCAAAGGACCTCGAATTAGTTCTGAGTTATCCATAGCAGGTAGATATTTAGTTTTAGTTCCTTTTTCAAATAGAGTTTCGGTATCCCAAAAAATAGCGGACCCCAAAGAAAAAGAACGCTTAAAAAGATTAGCTCAAAGCATTAAACCAAAAGGGTTTGGTGTGATACTAAGAACTGTTGCTCAAAATAAAAAAGTAGCAGAGTTAGACAGAGACTTGCAAAACTCTCTAGAACGTTGGGAAAAAATGTGTAAAAGCATTGCTAATACAAATACACCAACAAAAATATTGAGCGAGTTAAACAGAGCATCCTCTATTTTAAGAGATGTTATGAATGATTCTTTTACAAATATTGTCACCAACGATGCCTCTTTATTTGAGGAAATAAAAGACTACCTTGAAGAAATTAATCCTGAAAAGGTAAACATTGTTAAACTACACAATTCGAAAACACCAATATTTGAGAAGTATGGTATTGAACGCCAAATAAAAACTTCTTTTGGTAAAACTGCTTCTATGAGCAAAGGTGCATATTTGGTTATTGAACACACCGAAGCAATGCATGTTATTGACGTAAATAGCGGAAACCGATCTAACAAAGCGAACTCGCAAGAAGATACCGCTTTAGAAGTTAACTTAATTGCAGCAAAAGAAATTGCAAGGCAACTACAGTTACGTGATATGGGCGGGATCATTGTAGTAGATTTTATTGATATGCAAAGTGCAGAAAACAGACAAAAACTCTATCAGTACATGAAAGAGGAGATGTCGTTTGACAGAACAAAGCATAAAATTTTACCTCCAAGTAAATTTGGATTGGTACAAATAACACGTCAAAGAGTAAGACCAGAATTAGAAATTAAAACAAGAGAGCCTAATCCAAATAAAAATGGAGAAGTAGAGGCGCCGATCGTTTTAATTGAAAAAATTGAAAATGAGTTAGAAAGAATTATATCTAGCGGAAAAAACTATAAAAAGATAACGTTAAATACGCATCCATTTATAGCCGCATACCTTACCAAAGGTGTTTCTTCTATTCGTTTTAAATGGTTTATTAAATACAAAAAGTGGATTGACATATTACCTAGAGATGCTTACCAATACTTGCAATATAGATTTTACAAGAAAAGCAAGTAAGGCATTACTTTTATCAAAATAAAAAACCGCATCATTTCTATGATGCGGTTTTTTTATGCTAATAAATTACGTCTATTTATTATTAAATGCTAATTTCGATTCCTGATCTACATTTTTAACCTGAACTATGCTATTATTAGCATAACTAATCTCTTTTAATGAAGTCGGACTCCAAGCAAACCATTTTCCAACTTTCTTTCCAGCTTTGTATTGGCCTATCATGGTTTTCTTTCCTTGTTTATTAAAAGACACCCAGGTACCTGTTAATTTTGTGTCTTTAAAAAACCCTTGTTCTTTGATGGTACCGTCTTCATAATAATAAGTCGCTTTTACCAAATCTTTTACTTTTTCAAAGGTCGGATTTTGCTCTTGAGCATTGCTAATTGAAACTATACATAAGAAGAGTAAGATTGCTATATTTTTCATTATTCTTAAATTTAATGTTAACTACCTACACAAATATAGTGATTATTTTAACACTAAACAAACAATCCCGTAACATTAAGTTAACATTGAGCTAAAACCAAAAACCCAAATTAAAGTACCAAAAGGTATTCTTTGTATCTGGAGACCAAGAATACTTTAAACCTATAGGACCTATCAGTGTATTTACACTGTATCCTGCAGCATATCCGGACTTTGTATCATTAAACAACTCTCCTCCATTTAAAACACTGTCATCTACTCTAGCATAATTCGCAATAAAATGTACATATTGCGCTTTGGAAAGACTGTACCTCAACTCAAACTCAGACTTTAAAAATGTTTGTTCAGACAATGCATTGATTTCGTACCCATAAAAAGGAATAAAATTATTGATAAAGTTTTTATTGTAGCCACCCAATAGAAAATCAAAATTCTTTGAACGCACACCGCCCAAGGTAAAACCCGCTTGCGATGTATACAATAGGGTTGTATTCTTTAAAATATTTTTAGCAAAACCCAAGGTTCCCTTTAATTGTGAAAACTGCACAAAATCCTGATTAAAGTCCGATGAGAATGCATACCACTTGAATTTTGCATCGAATAACACGCCGTTACTCGGGAAATTTGCATCGTCGTATGTGTCTAGTTTCAAGTATGAATATAGGTTCAAATAATTGCTGTCATCAAAGATAAATGGATCACCAGTAACCGTAGAAATCGTCTCTGTTTTAGAAATAATATTTTGATGCTCCAAGCCGATACCAAAGGCAAACTTTCTATCGAAAGTCGTTTGAATATAGATTCTATTGGTAAAATCTATATATTGTAAATCTATTTTATTTATCTCTGTTGAGGTATATTTCGAAGCTGTCTTAAAACGATTGTACCTAGTACTGAATCCATAACTATAATTGAGCCCATTATCAACAAAGTAATGGATAGAAAACCTTGGTTTATCCCCTAACACCAAATCAATAGATAGTGCGTCATTTTTAAGCAATGCATTTTTATGATTGTAGTTTAACAATACTCCAGACTCATATACATTGTCATAATGAATACCCAATCGAAGCGTAGCATCTTGTTCATTTTCTTTAATATTTACCACTAGTTTCTTCCCTTTTTCATTCGATTTCAAATGATAATCTACAGATTGAAAACTTCCCGACGCTAATAAATATCCAATCTTCGTTTTTAGCTCTTTCGTTGTTATGGTATCTCCTTCTGTAATTTTAAGCTTTCCAAGAACATAGGCAGATGTGTAGTTTGTAATCCCTTTTAACTGAATTTCATTTATTGGAAATTTCGCATTTAGCGGCCTCAATTTAAAGTGCTTTTTCTTCACTACTTGCAACGCAGCTATGCTATCAAAAACGCTAGTAAACTCCTTTGCTTTTGCTTCTCCTTTACCCAGAATCTCATCGGCTTTATCAAATGAAACCACAGAGTAATCATATATTTCAGGATGTATGTACACATCTGTCAATGCAATCTTCTTTGAATTGTCTTCATACATCTCAAAACTAGAAATCTGATTTAAGACATCAATGGCAGATTTAATATTTTCTTTATTAAATAATTTTGACTGAACATCTACACCAATGATAATATCTGCGCCTGTTTTCTTCATTTCCTCAATTGGAAAATTATTGGCAACTCCTCCATCTATTAACAATTTACCCTGGACCTCTACCGGGTCCAACAACGTAGGAAAAGAACCACTAGCGCGAAGTGCTATTGGCAAAGAGCCCTCAGATAACTTCACTGCCAATCCGGTTTCTAAATCTGTTGCCATACAAAAAAAGGGAATTGGAAGCTCCGAGAAATTCGAAAGAGAGTCTATAGGCGCCAATAAATAATTTAACAAGCTTAGTACATTTTTACCACGAGAAACCCCTTGCGGCAGACCAATCTTCCAATTATTTACAGGCAAAACAACCGCATGCTTTTCTCCGTGTTCTTTTTCGAAAAGAGGCAAGGATCTTCTTGGGTACACATCTTGCAACAGTTCAGAAAAATCTGTTTCTCTAATCACCGTATCGATATGATCAGCACTATAACCAGCAGCATACAACCCCCCAATAATAGCCCCCATACTTGTACCGGCTATATAATCTATCTGAACTCCAGCTTTCTCTAACTCTTTTAGCACACCAATATGCGCAAACCCTTTGGCACCTCCACCACTTAAAACGAGTCCAACTTTAGGCTGTTTCTTTTGGGAGAAAACGACTGTCGATACTATGAAAAATAGTAAAACTGTTAGTTTTTTCATTCTGACTTAGAGTTAAAATAACTAAAAATGCGCTGAGCTCTCGCATGGCCAATTTCATTTTCTAATTCTTCAAAAGTAGCATTCTTTACCCGTTTTGCCGATTTAAATTTACGTAATAAAATAGTTATCGTTTGTTTACCTACACCAGCAATTTGCTCTAGTTCTGACTGTATAGCACTTTTACTTCTCTTATTTCTGTGCAATGTAATTCCAAACCTATGCGCTTCATTTCTTAAAAACTGAATGATTTTTAAGCTTTCAGACTTTTTATCCAAATACAAGGGAACGGGATCTTCTGGGTAGTAGATCTCTTCCAATCGTTTTGCAATACCCACAATGGCTATTTTCCCTCGCAACCCCAGAACATCAAGACTTTTGAGCGCCGAGGATAACTGCCCTTTTCCACCATCAATTATAATCAACTGGGGTAGTGGTTGGTTTTCTGACAATAATCTTTTATATCGCCTAAAAACAACCTCCTCCATAGAAGCAAAGTCATCTGGACCCACTACAGTTTTTATATTGTAATGTCTGTATTCTTTCTTACTGGGTTTTCCATTTCTAAACACAACACAAGCTGCCACCGGATGTGTACCTTGTATGTTCGAATTATCAAAACACTCTATATGCCTTGGCGCTTCTTTTAGTCGCAAATCTTTTTTCATTTGAGACATGATTCTATTTACATGCCTTTCTGGATCTACAATTTGCAGTTGTTTAAAACGATCTTGCCTAAAATAGCGTGCGTTGCGGATTGACAGGTCAACGATTCGCCTTTTATCGCCTAACTTAGGTACTGTTACTTTAATCTCAGAACCAACACGTACATCAAATGGGGTATAGATTTCTCGAGACTGCGAATTAAAACGCTGCCTGATTTCTATAATCGCTAGCTCCAACAACTGTTGATCTGACTCATCTAATTTCTTCTTAATCTCCGAAGTATGTGATTGAATGATAGCTCCATTGGAAATTTTAAAAAAATTTACATAGCCAAAACTTTCATCTGAAACAACAGAAAAGACATCGACGTCTGTAATACTTGGATTTACCACTGTTGACTTTGCTTGGTAATTAGCCAATAAATCTATTTTATCTTTTATTTTCTGAGCTTCTTCAAACTCCATTTTAGCAGCAAAACTAAGCATCAGCTCATTGAATTTTTCGAGGGATTCCTTAAAATCCCCTTTAATAATATTGCGTATGGCGGCGATATCTAACTGATACTTCATTTCGGTCTGTAAGTTTTCACAAGGTCCTTTACAATTCCCTAAATGATA
>JBELDQ010000017.1:6481-18673 GCA_042094215.1 Polaribacter sp.
ACATTATAACGTGGCTGATACTTTTTAATGAGGTTATTCTCTAGCAATAAAGCATCTGTTTCGGTACCAACAACAATATGTTTTATACATACTATTTTTTGTACTAAAACCCTTGTCTTTCCGTTTTCATGATGCTTTGTAAAATAAGAAGACACTCTTTTCTTTAAGTTTTTAGCTTTCCCAACATATAGAATTGTATCATTGGCATCATAATACTGATATACTCCTGGAGAATTTGGCAATGTTTGGAGCTGTATTTGCAAGGCTGATGTCATAAAACGAAAATACTATTTTAGATTTTGATTTCACTGAGATATAAAAAAATTTAGTACATTTAGATATAAATCAGGAACTCTTACTCTATGGAAACAACCACAACAACAACTACTGAAATAAAAAAAACGACTAAAAAGAACACAATCACGCTACAAACTGCCAAAAAATGGGCGACAAAATGGAGAAACTTAGAGTCTTCTTACAACAAGTATCACAAGCTTAAGGCATTTAACATTCCTAAAATTGACTTACAAGAAGTATTGGCGGAAGACGGTGTTGTTGGTGTTAGAGCATACATAGGGGTAGAGACTTTTACAAATTCAGATACTGGTGAAAAAATAACCGAAGAAAAATTAATGATTGTGGGTGTTGATAAAAACAACAGAGACATGATTGCCACAATCAAAGGACCAGACGGAGAATTAATTTCTGATCCAGAAGGGAAAGGAGATATTTATGATTTTACTAAACCTTGCCCTACACACTGCCCCAAAGATAGCCCACTAGCAGATTAAAAATGACAATATACGACACGATAGAAATCATCGCCGAGTTCGGATATGCTTTGCTTTTTTTAAATATCGTTTTCTATTTCTCAAACTTCTTCAAAAATAAAGAAGTCCCTTTTAGGATCCTATTCTTATACATGCTTACAATAGGGCTAGTTCAAATTACTGGAGAAGCATATCTAGAAGCAGAAAAAGGAAACTTATTTGTAAGCCATTATTATTTTTTATCACAATCAATATTGTTTCATGTCTTTTATTACCTTATTGTTAAAAGTCAGAAAATTAAGACCCTTATTAAGATTGTTATTCCATGTACCCTCATAAGCCTGGCCATTCAATATTATATGTATCCCGAATTATATCATATTTTTAATGTTTATGAAATATGTATTTGTATTCTTCCAATAGTCTTATATGCACTAAGCCATCTTTTTCAAACACTTGGAAACCCTGATAAAAAATATATGTATATTACCTCTGGAGTCTTACTCTATTTTTTACCGCATGCCCTCATTTTTTCCTCCGGTAATTTGATGCCAAATTTACCTGACAATGTGAATGAAATAATTTGGTTAGTGAATAGCTCTTTATACATCATATTCTTAGTATTGATCTTTGTTGAATTATATACCCATTCTAGAAAACACAAAACAAAAGAGGTAGAAGTTCATCATTGAAAGGATTCCTTTTAAAAAACTAACATCCGTTTGCTTAAAAAAGCAGTATATTTAAATCCTAATTCAACTACAACCCCTTATGGAAACAAAAATTGAAACAAAAAAAACGACTAAAAAGAACAACATTAGTTTAAAAACTGCGAAAAAATGGATTGCGGAATGGAGAGATCTAGAATCTTCCTATAACAAATACCATCGCCTTAAGGCATTTAACATTCCTCTTATAGATTTAAAAGAAGTATCAGAAGAAAAAGGGATTACAAGTGTAAGAGCTTATATTGGTGTTGCAAAATTTGAAAACCACGACACGAAGCCTCCAGAAGTAATGTACCAAGAAAAATTATTGATTGTTGGCGTTGATAAAAACGGAAAAGACATGATCTCTGCAGTAAAAAACTCTGATGGAGGATTCGTTTCTGATCCAAAAGGAGAAGATGATATTTATGACATGACAAACCCTTGTCCAGATTTATGTGATCCTGATAGTCCTTTAAATGGATAATAAAAATTAATGGACCATATTGATATTATCATTTACACTGGATTCTTATTTCTAGCAATAAATTCTATTGTCTTTTTATCAAGCTACCAATTTAGATCTAAACCTGTAAAAATATTTACACTTTACCTGGTTGGTAGCTTAATACTTCAAATATATTCCACATACCTAAAAGATTATAACAATAAGGCCAATAACTTATTTATATCTCATTATTTTTTTATTGGTAAATTTATACTACTTAGTATATTTTTTAAGTATCTTTTAAAAAGAAAAGTAATAAAAAAAGTAATTACAATAATATTATTTACTGTTTTAATAGCTTTAAGTCTAAATATTGCTTTTTTCTCTTATAATTATTATTATTCTTTCAACTTATTTGAAATAATCATAACAACAACACCTATAATTGTCTATTGTTTCATGTTTTTTATTCAAAAAATAGAAGAAACAGATAGTAAATTTATTTATATAACATCAGGTATTTTTTTATACTTCTTATGTAGTTTATTATTGTTTTCTGTAGGAAACATTACAGCAGAGATTAAAAAAATTATTTGGTATAGTAATGCTATTTTATATATAGTTTATCAACTATTGATTTTTGTAGAATGGTACAAAAATTTCAAAAAAAAAGAACTTCCTGATGTTGCAAAGTGACTCCAAAAAGGAAGTAATAACGCATTTCTAAATAAAAGGCTATTCATCATTATATGTACATAGTGAAACCTGTTGATTCTTGTTTTTCTGTAACATCAGCTAGGAATTACTTTGCACTTTTAAGTATCTTTGTTTTGAAAACACCCCAAAAATGGAAGAATTTTTTTCAAAGGACAACCAAGTAATCACCATTGTTATTATTGGTGTTGTCCTACTCTTATTAATGGCCTCGTCACTGCTGTTGTTTTTCTTTTTCTCTCGAAAAAAAATTATTGAAAAAGAATTAGAAAAAAAATCTGCCGAAATCACACATCAAAAAGAACTAATGAATGCTGGTATTCTGGTGCAAGAACAAGAGAGAAAACGAATTGCACAAGATCTTCATGATGACATTAGCTCTAAATTAAATGTCATTCACCTAAACTCCAATTTATTACTAGATGGAGGACTTTCCGAACATGATCATACCGAAATTACCAATGGCATTCTTGAGATCACCAATAGAACATTACAAAGCGCACGAAAGATCGCGCATGACTTATTACCACCTATATTAGATAAATTTGGATTAAAACCTGCAATTGAAGAATTGGCCGATGATTTCAACAGAAGTAAAAAAACAGTCATTTCTCATCAGATCGAATATCCCCAAAACTACCTAGAAAAAACACAAGAATTACATCTTTTTAGGATCTTACAAGAACTTATAAATAATTCTATTAGGCATGGTAAAGCAAAAAACATTACCTTGGACATTAAAGAAAGAGCAACAACGCTGCATATTGCCTATTCAGATAATGGCGTTGGTTTTGATGCAGAGCAGGCTAATCTTCAAAAAGGACTCGGTCTAGCAAACATAGAAAGTAGGGTTAACTTCTTAAACGGTACTTTAAAAATAGAAAGTAAAATTAAAAAAGGAGCAACATTTACAATCGATATTTAATAGAAAATCCTTCATGACAAATAAAGTAAAAATTGCAATAGCCGATGATGAAGCTCTCTTTAGAAAAGGGATTTGTTTTCTTTTAGCGCGAGAGGAGAATTTCGAAATTCTATTTGATGCTAATAATGGTCAAGAACTACTTGAAACTCTAGACACAGAAAATTTACCTGATATTATTTTGATGGATTTAAAGATGCCTATTCTAAATGGGGTTGAAACAACAAAAATTATACATAAAAAATACCCTTTCATCAAAGTGATAGCACTTACAAGCTACAGTGGTTCTTCATTTATTTCAAACATGATTGCTATCGGAGCATCTTCTTACCTATTAAAAAACACAACACCCACAATAGTAGTACATACAATCAATGAAGTATTTAAAAAAGGGTTCTACTATGATGACGCCGTCTTAAAAATAATCAATAGTGACATCTCTCATGAAAAAGAAGTACAGATAAAGTTTGACCTAGATCAAAAACTACTATCAAAGAGGGAGTTAGAAACTCTAGAGCTAATATGTGCACAATTTACTACTGCAGAGATTGCTAACGAACTTCATATAAGCCCAAGAACTGTAGAAGGACATCGAAAGAAGTTATTAGAAAAAACCAGCTCTAAAAATATTGCGGGCCTTGTTATTTACGGAATTCAATCAAAACTTATACAAATCGCATTTGATATATAAAACCACATGCTTCGTTTGCTAACTTTTACAAAAAGCTACTTCATACAAAAGGATGGGTATTGTATTTCAGCATCAGAAATATGATAAAACGAATGCGCAAATTTCCCCTCTGCGTATAACAAACAAAAAAGGTCTAATCACTCCATTTTGAAATCCAAACAAAACGAATTAGTGGTAAACACTTAGCTCTTTGATAGCTTTTGTCTTCGATTGTAGTATTTATCATTTCATTAACATAAGTTAATAATTTATACAGATGTATTTCGTAAATTTAATAACCCTTAATATATAAAATATGAAATATTACCCCTTAAAAGAAAAAGAATTATTAATTATTTCTCACGACAGAATACCCTTATTTTAGAGTAAACATATCAAACAACGCGTTCAGTTTTAAAGAACAGCTGAATAGTAAATACATATGTAAACTGTGCACATTCGGGTTGAATGAGTGATTAAAATCCCTCCCCAATACGCATGAAAATAAAAATTGCCATCACAGATGATGAACAGCTATTCAGAAAAGGACTCCGTACACTTTTAGCAAAAGAAAAAAAATTCGAAATTCTATTCGACGCAACGAATGGTGAAGAATTAATTGACACCATTGACCCCAAAAACCTGCCCGACATTGTTTTGTTAGATATAGAAATGCCTATTCTTAATGGCGTTGAAACCACTAAAATTATTCGTAAAAAGTACCCATCAATCAAAATTATTGTGCTCACAAGCCAAGGTAGCCAGGTATTTATTTCATATATGATAAATCTTGGAGCGTCATCTTACCTGTTAAAAAACACAAATCTAAAAACAGTTGCAGATGCAATACATGAAGTTTTTTCAAAAGGTTTTTACAAAAACAATATTAGTTCAAAAACGACACATAAAAACTCGTCCCCTTCGAAACAAAAAAACTTGACATGTGAAATGGGGGAAATCCTACTATCAGGAAGAGAGCAGCAAATTTTAGCATTAATTGGAGCACAGTTTACTACAGAAGAAATTGCAAATAAATTGTGCCTAAGTCCGAGAACTGTAGATGGCCATCGAAACAGACTACTCCTTAAAACAAGTTCTAAAAATATAGCCGGATTAATTATTTATGGAATTAAAAAACGACTAATAACGGTAGAGTATTAATTATGACTTAGCAGGCTTTTCTTCTTTCGGGAAAGCCTGTTTATTAAACAAAAATAGCAGACCCACACCAATGGTTATGAACGAATCAGCTCCGTTAAAAATAGCATTAAAAAAGGTAAAACGTTCCCCTTCATAAATAGGGAAATACAACATATCCACTACCCTGCCATAAAACAGTTCTCCATAAGGGTTTTCTGCAAAAAGTGTTGCCACACCGTGCGCAGGAGCATCAAAAATAACTCCATAAAAAACAGAATCAATAATATTTCCCAGAGCTCCAGAGAAAACCAATGCAATAGCAATTACAACGCCAACATGCGTATCTCTTTTAAGGGTATTTCTTAACCAATATAAAATACCAAAAACTGCCACAACTCTAAACAATGTCAAGAAAAGTTTACCGGCCCTACCTCCAAACTCAAAACCCCAAGCCATGCCATTATTCTCAATAAATTGTAATTTAAACCAGCTTAAAACGTGAACAGTCTCTCCATATTCAAAATGGGTTTTCACATAAATTTTACTCGCTTGATCCAAAACTAAAGCAAGTAAAATGGTAAGAATGGCTATCGCTTTTTTCGACATGTAAAAAATATATAGGGATTTTAAAAAGAGCTTCCAATACTGAAAGCTCTTTTAATTTTATTGTTTTCTTTTAGCTTCTATACTAAGTGTGGCGTGTGGCACCAACTTAAGACGCTCCTTCTGTATTAACTTTCCAGTAACTCTGCAAATACCATAGGTTTTATTCTCAATACGCTGTAACGCATTTTTTAAGTCTCTTATAAACTTTTCTTGTCGAATTGCTAGTTGAACATTGGCTTCTTTTGCCATTGTATCCGCACCTTCATCAAACGATTTAAAAGACGGAGAGGTGTCGTCTGTACCGTTATTTGCGTCATTTTTATAGGCACTTTGTAAAGACGACAGATCTTCTTCTGCTCTAGCAATTTTTTTTAATATGATGTCTCTAAACTCTTGTAAGTCTTCATCTGAGTATTTGACTATGTTTTCTGTCATAATGCTTACACTTTATTAATTAATATTTTACTTTTGATTCCATCAAACTCAACATCAATCCCTTCTATCAATGAGTCCACAAAAACCATTTCTGAAGTAAGTGTTTCACTCATTATGTACGCTTTATTTTCTTCTACCGAAGCTTGCAAATTTTCAAAATTTAAAACTGTTAACTTAATTTTATCTGTTACCTGAAACCCTGAATCTTTACGTAAATTCTGAATGCGATTTACCAATTCTCTCGCGATTCCCTCACTGCGTAAATCTTCAGAAATAGTAACATCTAAAGCTACTGTTAATCCATTTGCATTTGCGACCAACCAACCTTCAATATCTTTTGAAGAAATTTCCACATCGGTGATATCCAAATGTATACTTTTTTCATCAATTTTCACAGAAAGACTTCCCTCTTTTTCTATTTTTATGATATCGTCTTGGCTAAAATTTTGAATTTTATTAGAAATCGCCTTCATGTCCCTACCAAACTTTGGCCCTAAGGTCTTAAAGTTGGGTTTAATCTGCTTCACCAAAATACCAGAAGCATCATCTAATAATTCAATTTCTTTTACATTTACCTCGTGTTTTATCAAATCTGAAACCGCTGAAACTTCCTCTTTCATCACTGCATCCAATACAGGAATCATAATCTTTTGCAATGGTTGACGTACTTTAATTTTTTCTTTCGCTCGCAATGATAAAACCAAAGAAGAAATTGTTTGTGCATTTTCCATTTTACGCTCTAGCGATTTATCTACAAATGATGTATCATAAACTGGAAAATCTGCCAAGTGAACACTCTCTAAGTTTTCTTGCTTGGTTGTTTGAGTTAAATCTTTATACAACCTATCCATAAAGAATGGGGCAACAGGAGCACTTAGTTTTGCCACTGTTAGCATACAGGTATACAATGTTTGATATGCTGAGATTTTATCTTGCTCATAACTTCCCTTCCAAAAGCGTCTTCTGCACAGCCTCACATACCAATTACTTAAAAATTCTTGTACAAAGTCAGAAATTGCTCTTGTTGCTTTGGTTGGCTCATAGGCTTCATAAAAGCCATCTACACTTTTTGTCAAGGAATGCAACTCTGATAATATCCAACGATCAATCTCTGGTCGTTGGTCTAAAGGGATATTTGGCTCAGCGTAACTAAAGCCATCTATATTAGCATATAACGTAAAGAATGAATAGGTATTGTAAAGGGTTCCAAAAAACTTACGTCGGACTTCTGCGATTCCTTCTAAATCAAATTTTAAGTTATCCCATGGGTTTGCATTGCTAATCATATACCAGCGCGTTGCATCGGCTCCATAGGTTTTCAATGTCTCAAAAGGATCTGTTGCATTTCCTAGACGCTTCGACATTTTCTGTCCGTTTTTATCGAGCACCAACCCATTTGACACCACATTTTTATAAGCAACCGAATCAAAAACCATGGCACCAATTGCATGCAATGTATAAAACCATCCTCTAGTCTGATCTACTCCTTCTGCAATAAAATTTGCTGGATAACTCTTGTTATCATCAATCAATTCTTTATTTTCAAAAGGATAATGCCATTGTGCATAAGGCATAGAACCTGAATCAAACCAAACATCTATCAAATCACTTTCTCGTTTCATTGGCTTACCCGAAGCTGAAACTAAGATTACTTTATCAACCACATTTTTATGCAAGTCAATTTTATCATAGTTCTCTTCTGACATATCGCCAACCACAAAATCAGCAAAAATATCGGCAGACATCACTCCGGCGTCAACAGCTTTTTTCATTTCTGATTTTAATTCTTCAACAGAACCAATAATGATTTCTTCTTTACCATCTTCTGTTCTCCAAATAGGCAATGGGATCCCCCAAAAACGAGAACGAGACAAGTTCCAGTCGTTTGCATTCTTCAACCAGTTTCCAAAACGACCTGTCCCTGTAGACTCAGGTTTCCAATTAATGGTTTCATTCAATTCATGCATTCTATCTTTTATTGCCGTTACCTTGATAAACCAAGAATCTAACGGATAATATAAAATAGGCTTGTCTGTTCTCCAACAATTTGGATAACTGTGAACATATTTCTCTACCTTAAAGGCTTTATTTTCTGTTTTTAATTGTATTGCAAGCTCTACATCCACTGACCTCTCTGGAGCGTCACCCTCATTGTAGTATTCATTCTTTACATATTTACCAGCATACTCAGCCATTTCTGGTCTAAACTTCCCTTGTAAATCTACTAAAGGAACTGGGTTTCCATCTTCATCTAACACTAATAATGGCGGAATTTCTGGTGTTGCTTGTTTGGCAACCATAGCATCATCTTGTCCAAAAGTTGGCGCTGTGTGTACAATTCCTGTACCATCTTCTGTTGTAACAAAATCTCCAGAAATTACTCGAAATGCATTTTCTGGGGCTTCATAAGGAAGTGCATACGTTAATAGTTGTTCATAGTTGATTCCCACCAAATCTTTACCTATAAATTCATTTACAACTGCATAAGGAATCTTCTTATCTCCTTCAGAATAATTTGCCAACTCTGCAACATCCTCTACTTGATTGAATTTCTTTCCTCCGAACTGTTTCCCAACTAAATTCTTAGCCAAAACTACCTGAATTGACTCAAAAGTATATTGATTAAATGTCTTTACTAGAACATACTCAATTTTAGGTCCAACCGTTAAAGCTGTATTACTTGGCAAAGTCCATGGCGTAGTTGTCCAAGCTAAAAAATGAACATCTCCATCAACCTGCAAAAAACTAGGCAAGGTCTCTTTAATTGCTTTAAACTGAGCAACAACTGTGGTATCTGTAACATCTTGATAAGTTCCTGGCTGATTCAACTCATGAGAACTTAAACCCGTACCTGCTTTAGGGGAATAAGGCTGAATGGTATAGCCTTTATACATCAACTTCTTGCTGTATATTTGCTTTAACAACCACCAAACAGACTCCATATATTTTGGCTTATAAGTAACATATGGATCTTCCATATCTACCCAATATCCAATCTTCTTGGTCATGTCATTCCAAATATCCGTGTAACGCATAACCGCTTTTTTACACGCTTCATTGTACGCTCCTACGGTAATCTTTGTTCCAATATCTTCTTTGGTAATTCCCAATTCTTTCTCAACACCTAATTCTACCGGTAAACCATGCGTATCCCAACCCGCTTTTCGCTTTACTTGAAACCCTTTCATGGTCTTATATCGAGGAAAAATATCTTTTATGGCACGCGCTAACACATGATGCACCCCTGGCAAACCGTTTGCCGAGGGTGGCCCCTCAAAAAACACAAATGGCTCCTTCCCTTGACGGGTGGTCACACTCTTTTCAAAAATATCATTTTCCTCCCAATAGTTTAAGATTTCATCTGCAACCTTAGGCAAGTCAAGTCCTTTATATTCAGTAAATTTCGTACTCATTTTTAGCGTCTATGTGATCAATTTGCGAAATTACATATTTTCTCTGATTTAGCGAGTTTATTCACTAAAAAAACACCTATTTTACACAGAGGTTCTACAAGTATCAACGAGACCTCTTTTCCCTATGCTATCAGAACTATTCTTAGCAGACAAATTGACATAAATTAAGCAGTAAAACCTGTGTTGAAAAACCCTTAAAAAGCCTTTTTAAAACACATACATTACTTAAGAATAAGGAATATATATTTCTTTATTAACTTACAAATTTCGCTCTCCTTTCACCTTTTCATAGGCATTTTGGATTTGCAAAAATTTATCTTGAGCGCCTTTTAAATGCTCAGGACCTAAATCTTGCACTTTATCTGGATGGTATTTTTTAGCCATTTTTCTGTAGGCTTTCTTTACTTCAGCGTCAGAGGCAGATTTCGTAATTTCCAAAATTTTATACGCACTATCTGAGGCATCGTAAAACATGGCCTTTATCGATTCAAAATCATATTGATTGATATTCAAATAACCAGCAATTTTCTTAATTTCTTCTACTTCACTTCCCACAACTTGCTGATCGGCTTTGGCAATTCCAAATAAAAAGTGTAGCAATTGCAATCTTGACGCATGTGGCATATGCTGACGAATTTGTCCACAAATCTGATAAGCAGATACGTCTTTTTTAATGATTCCGCTAAACAATTTAAAGGCACGATTCGCTCGCTGCTTGCCATACATCCCAACAAATTGAGCTCTCACAAAATCAAGTTCTCTCTGATCTACTTTCCCATCTGATTTGATCACAATAGAAGCCAAGATGAGTAAACTTATTTCAAAATCTCCCGATTGGGTGTGACGAGCCCCATTTCTATGCCCTTGCGCTTCTTGGTATTCTTTTAGAATATCTTCTTTGGTAAACCCATCTACAAAACTACCTACTGCAAAACCAATAACACTTCCTATTGGCCCTCCAAGGGTAAACCCCAATCCTGCACCCAACCATTTGGTAAAACTTCCCATTTTTTTTAATTTTTAAAGTTGCAAACTTACAAAGTTCTTCAGTTAGACGCATCATTTTAAAAATTGTTTCACAAAAATTTATCACTTTTATACATTTTCAAAAACAAAAATGCCACCGCTCTTTTTTTGCATATTTCTTAACAGTGTATTCTTTAGAAAATTAAGTATCTTTGCAGTTCAAAATTTTATATACTATGTACCCAGAAGAATTAGTAAAGCCAATGCGCGACGAATTGATCAACGCTGGTTTTGATGCTTTATATACAGCTGAAGACGTTGATACTGCTTTGGCAAAAGAAGGAACTACTTTAGTAATGGTAAACTCTGTTTGCGGATGTGCTGCCGGAACTGCAAGACCTGGAGCAATTGCTTCTTTAGGTGCAGAGAAATTCCCACAAAACTTAACAACAGTTTTTGCTGGTGTTGAGAAAGAGTCTACGCAAAAAGCGAGAGAATACATGATTCCTTTCCCTCCATCTTCGCCTGCTATTGCATTGTTTAAAGACGGAAATTTAGTACACATGTTAGAGCGTCATCACATTGAAGGTAGATCTGCGCAAATGATTGCTCAGAATTTAGCACAAGCCTATGACGAGTTTTGTTAATCTATAATTGAAGTAGAGAACATAAAACAAAAACATTCGTAAAAACCACGCAAATTGCGTGGTTTTTTTATTTTTATGCTATGAACAAAGCGCAGATACTAGAACAAACAATTTCTTTTGTAAAAGAAACACTAAAAGATGCCGAAGGCGGACACGATTGGTTTCATATTGAACGTGTCTACAACAATGCAAAATTGATTGCAAAAGATGAAACTGTTGATGTATTTATAGTTTCTTTAGGAGCCTTATTGCATGATATTGCTGATTCAAAATTTTATAATGGCGACGAAACTGTTGGTCCGAGAGTTGCGAGAGCATTTTTAGAAAAGCAAGAAGTACCTCAGGAAGTGATGCTACATATTGAGAACATCATCAATCATATTTCCTATAAATCGAGCTTATCTGGAGAACAAACATTCTCTTCTCATGAACTAGATGTCATTCAAGATGCCGATAGACTCGATGCAATCGGAGCCATTGGCATTGCACGTTGCTTTAATTATGGTGGGTTTAAGAACAGAGCGCTCTACGACCCAAATATTGCACCGAACCTAAACATGAGTAAAGAAGCATACAAATCTTCTTCTGCACCAACCATCAATCATTTTTACGAGAAATTACTGCTCCTAAAAGACAAAATGAACACCAAAACAGGCAAACGCATCGCACAAGAGAGGCACCTGTATATGGAGCGCTTCTTAGCCCAGTTTTACAAAGAATGGAATGGCGAATGTTAATTTAATTAATAACGTCT
>JBELDQ010000018.1:0-16976 GCA_042094215.1 Polaribacter sp.
TATTAGGTTTAGCAGTTGCAGGAATTGCAATTAAAATTTGGGCAAAAAAAGACGGTAAATTCGCTGGTACTTGCGCTAGTCAGAACCCAATGCTCAACGAAACAGGAGAGTCTTGTGGGTTTTGTGGAAAAACACCAGATCAATTTGATACCTGCGCAGATCCTCAGCACAGTTAATTCCTTTACGATCCTATGACCCTTGCTGTATTCTTCTACATGTTAGTAGCTGTTACCTGCATCCAAGTGGTCTATTTTTTATGCTTTTATTACTTTCTGTCGCATAAAAAAAAACCAAATATCACGAATGAGGAGCTCCCTGTATCTGTAATTATTTGTGCTAAGAACGAAGCAAAAAATTTACAAGCACTGCTTCCTTCGATTATAGAACAAGCTTATACTACTTTTGAAATTGTGCTCATTAATGACGGCTCTACTGATACAACATTAGAGCTCATGGAGAATTACAGAGACAAACACTCCAATATAAAAATTGTCAATGTAATACGTAACGAAGCTTTTTGGAGTAGTAAAAAATATGCATTGACTCTTGGAATAAAATCAGCATCCTATGAGCACTTAGTTTTTACTGATGCAGATTGTAAAGCCAAATCTAACTATTGGATTAAAGAGATGTCCTCTTGCTTTTCTGATGACAAATCAATCGTCTTAGGCTATGGAAAATACGCCTCTAAAAAAACGCTTGTCAATTTATTAATTCGATTTGAAACACTTTTAACAGGATTGCAATACATGACCTATGCAAAACTTGGAGCTCCTTATATGGGAGTTGGAAGAAATTTAGCCTACAGAAAAAGTGAATTTTTCAAGACTAAAGGGTTTATCAATCATATGAATGTAGCCTCAGGCGATGATGATTTATTCATTCAGGAAGCCGCAACAAAAACAAATACAACATACACAATAGCTTTAGATAGTTATACAGTTTCTGAACCTCCCTTATCATATAAAGAATGGTTTAGACAAAAAAGAAGACATGTTTCTACATCATCCTATTATAAATTTAAACACAAATTATTTTTAGGACTCTTTTTCCTCTCTAAAGCAATGTTTTATAGCTTAGCATTGGTGCTCTGCTTTTTTAATTGGAAACTAGTGACTCCTATTATTTTGGTCTATTTTGGTCTATTTTGGTCTATTTTTGGAGTTGCTGCTAAAAAGTTAGAAGAAAAAAATCTCATTCTTTATATGCCCTTTTTAGAGATCTCTTTACTTCTATTTCAATTTAGTATCTTTATAACAAATATTTTTTCAAAACCAACACATTGGAAATAAAAGGAGACGAATTACTAAAGGTTATTCAAAAAGCGAAAGCCGGCAATCAACTTGCATTTCATATACTACTCGATAATTTTTGGAATAGCGTTCATAATTTTCAACTTAAAAAACATCAAAATGAGAATGATGCAGAAGACATTACGATTCAGACGTTTTCCAAGGCTTTTGATAAAATAGAGACGTATAATGAAACCTACAAGTTTAAAACATGGCTCATTACAATTTCCAAACACATTCACATTGATAGTTTGCGTAAAAAAAACGCTTCGATCATCGCAGAATCATACAAAGAAAAAGGAGAAGAAATTTATGATATTGCAGATATGAGTCCGTCTCCCGAAGATCGAATTATTACGGAGCAAAACTTAGCCAAACTGTTAAAAGACATCAAGCTTTTAAAGCCAAAATACCAACAAGTCATCCAATTACGTTATTTTCAAGAATTAAGTTACAAAGAAATTTCTGAGCATATTGGTGAACCCATGAATAATGTAAAAGTGAAATTACTCCGTGCCAAAAAATTATTAGCAGAAATTATTCAAAAGTAAGCAGCAATATGAAAAAAACGTTTCTCCAATCACTCGGACCTGGTTTATTATTTGCAGGAGCTGCTATTGGAGTCTCTCATTTAGTACAAGCAACCAAAGCAGGCGCAGAATTTGGATTTGGTTTGTTATGGGCACTACTACTTGTTCATTTGTTTAAGTACCCTTTTTTTCAATTTGGACCTCGCTACGCAGCTGCCACAGGAGAAACATTATTAGAAGGCTATAAACGATTGGGAAAACCTGTTTTGATAGCATATTATGTCATTAATATTGCGACCATGTTTACCATTCAAGCAGCTGTTACTATTGTTACAGCCGGACTCGCATCACAACTATTTGGCTTTACAAATGATCTCATTGTTTGGTCTATTTCTATTTTAATTAGTAGTGTCTGTCTTTTAATTATTGGAAAATATAAACTCTTGGATCAACTCATGAAATTAATCATCATTGTGTTAACACTGAGTACAATTATTGCAGTATGCGTTGGCCTATTTAGTACCAAAGAAGCATTTAATTTCACCCAAATACTTCCTAGTGGCAGCGTAGAAATCACTTTCTTAATTGCTTTTTTAGGATGGATGCCGGCACCCTTAGACGTCTCTATTTGGCACTCCATTTGGACCTTAGAAAAAGACAAAACAACCCATAAAAAAACGACTCCAAGCCATGCTATTTTTGATTTCAATGTGGGGTATCTAGGGACTCTCTTTTTAGGAGTTTGCTTTGTATTACTTGGAACACTAGCCATGTTTAACTCAGGGGAAACGTTTTCAAATAACGGTGGTGTTTTTGCTTCTCAATTTATAAGTTTATACACCAAAAACTTAGGTGAGTTTTCACATATGGTTATCGGCATTGCAGCCTTTACAACTATGTTTAGCACGAGCATCACAACGTTAGACGCCTCTCCAAGAGCCATGAGTAAAACAACAGAGCTGTTGTTTGAAAAGAAAATCAATTTAAGGTATTGGTTTTGGCTTTTATTTTTAGCCATCGGTACCTATTTCATCCTTCGTTTCTTTATGCATGACATGGGCTTTTTAATTAAAATAGCCACGATATTATCGTTTCTAACAGCCCCTTTTTATGCTATTTTCAATTATCTTTTAATTAGTGGAAAACACACGCCAAAAGAGCATCAACCAAGCGCAACGTTAAAAATAGTAAGTTGGTTTGGAATCGTATTTCTAATCGGATTTAGTCTTTGGTTTTTAGTCAATTTATAATAGTTTTCTTTGTAACTTTGCATTTCAATTATATGCTATAATGTCAAACGAAACAGCTACAATTACAGAAAAAGTAAAAAAACCAAAATGGTTGCGTGTAAAATTGCCTGTAGGTAAAAAATACACAGAGCTTAGAGGTTTAGTAGATAAGTACAAATTAAATACAATTTGTACAAGTGGAAGTTGCCCTAACATGGGTGAATGCTGGGGAGAAGGTACTGCAACGTTCATGATCCTTGGAAATATTTGTACCCGATCTTGTGGATTTTGTGGAGTAAAAACCGGAAGACCTGAAACCGTTGAATGGGATGAACCCGAAAAAGTAGCACGTTCTATAAAGTTGATGAGTATTAAACATGCCGTGCTCACTTCTGTAGACAGAGATGACTTAAAAGATGGAGGTTCTATTATTTGGGCTGAAACAGTAAATGCTGTGAGGAGAGCGAATCCAAAAACAACGTTAGAGACATTAATTCCCGATTTTCAAGGAAACGAAAAGCAGATTGATAGAATTATCAAAGTGGCTCCTGAAGTCGTTTCTCACAACATGGAAACTGTAAAAAGACTCACAAGGGAGGTTCGAATTCAAGCAAAATACGATAGAAGTTTAGCTGTCTTAAAATATTTAAAAGACAATGGTATGCGTACAAAATCTGGCATCATGTTAGGCTTGGGTGAAAAAGAAGAAGAAGTTATTCAAACAATGAAAGACTTGCGTAATGTTGGTTTAGATGTGATTACAATCGGTCAATACCTACAACCTACAAAAAAGCATTTACCGGTAAAGGAATTTATCACTCCTGAACAATTTAAAAAATATGAAACTTTAGGATTAGAAATGGGCTTTATGTATGTAGAGAGTGGTGCTTTAGTGCGTTCTTCATACAAGGCACATAAGCATGCCAGTTAAAATAGGAGCAAATATTACTAAAAAGCGCATCATGCAATATGATGCGCTTTTTTAGTTCTTGAAAACACTCCTCAAACAATATCATATCCTCAATAAAAACACAATTAACATTGACAAATAAACAAAAATCAAAATAATACTGTTAATAAAATGTAAAAATGATAAATTTTACCATTTTTTAAATCCTAAAAAAACACTTTGGCACGCAGTTTGCAATTCTTTTAAATGAAAACAAACTTGAGAAACTTGTTTTCATTGTATGAATTATTTGAATTAGTTGATTAAAAAAACCACTTCGCTTGAAGTGGTTTTTTTTATTTCTATGTGTAAAAAATTAGCCAGAGATGAGACACAAGAATTATGTATGTCACCTAAGTAGTTTCATTTTTGAATGACATAAAACTATTTAAATAGCCTTCATCATATCATGTTTGGTAATGATACGAAATGCATCATCCTCCATTGCCACTAATACGGCCTGGTTCTCACCCGTTAATAATGAAGCAACCTCTTCTACCGAAGCCTCGGCTTGAACAATGGGATAGGCTCCTCCCATAACTTCTTTTATAGGCATATCAGACATGTTCTTATGAGATTTAAAATCTCTCAGCAATGTTGTTTCATTGACAGAGCCAACAAAACCAGTCACATCTCTCACTGGTATTTGGGAAATTTTATGATGACGCATTCTTTCAATTGCATGCGAAACCAATTCTTCTGTCTGTACAGTCACTAAAACTTCTTTTTCTTGTACTTTGATCAAGTCTCCTGCAGAAGTAACTTCTTGCTCCAAGAATCCGCAATCACGCATCCAATCATCATTAAACATCTTTCCTACATACCTACTACCATGGTCGTGAAACAGCACTACAATAACATCATCTTTCTTAAATTCATTTTTCAATTGCAGCATCCCTTTTATTGCTGATCCAGCAGAGTTCCCTACAAAAATCCCTTCTTCTTTAGCAATCTTACGAGTATAAACAGCAGCATCTTTATCTGTTACCTTTGTAAAGCCATCGATCAAGCTAAAGTCTACATTTTTAGGTAAAATATCTTCTCCAATTCCTTCGGTGATGTATGGATATATTTCATTTTCATCAAAAACACCTGTTTCGTGGTATTTCTTAAAAACGGATCCATAGGTATCAATACCCCACACCTTAATATTTGGGTTTTGTTCTTTTAAATATTTAGCAGTTCCTGAAATCGTTCCTCCTGTTCCAACTCCAACAATAAAATGAGTTATCTTTCCTGCTGTTTGCTCCCAAATTTCTGGTCCGGTTTGCTCATAATGAGCCATGGCGTTCGATGGATTATCATATTGGTTTACATACCAAGAATTCGGTGTTTCTTCTCCCAATCGTTTTGAAACAGAGTAATACGATCTCGGATCATCTGGCTCAACATTTGTTGGACATACAACTACTTCTGCGCCTACTGCTCTTAGAATGTCCATTTTCTCTCTAGACTGTTTGTCTGAAATCACAAAAATACACTTGTATCCTTTTATGATAGCTGCCAATGCCAATCCCATCCCTGTATTACCAGAGGTTCCTTCAATAATAGTTCCTCCAGGCTTTAAACGACCATCTGCCTCTGCATCTTCAATCATCTTTAACGCCATTCTGTCTTTTATAGAATTACCGGGGTTAAATGTTTCTACTTTTGCCAGCACCAAAGCATCTATTTCTTTGGTTACAGAATTTAATTGAACCAACGGTGTGTTACCAATTGTTTCTAATATATTTTTAGCGTATTTCATGTTCTCAAATTATTCTGCAAAGAAACAAAAAAAATAAGTGAAAAATGATTCAAACCTATTTTTAATAGGGTTGATTTTATGCGAAATGAATCGATTTTGAGGGGGTTATTTTTGTAATAATATAAGAAGGAATTATTAGCATAACAAAACACAGAACAAGGGTCCCTAAATTAAGTAGAATTATTGAAAATATGCTTATATAAACAGGTACAATACTCACATGGTAGGATGTTGGATCTAGCGTAACAACACCAATATAATGCTGCAGCAATAGCAAGGATATTCCAATCAAATTCCCCCAAAACAACCCTTTTAAAATCAAATATGTAGCATTGTACAAAAATATCTTTCGAATTCCCCAGTTGTCAGATCCCAAAGCCTTGAGAATTCCAATCATCTGAATTCTTTCGAGGATTAGCACCAATAACGCAGTAATCATATTAATACTAGCTACAAGAATCATAATTCCCATAATAAACCAAACATTATTATCGAATAATTCAATCCAATCAAAAATCACATCATAAGTCTCTAAAATGGTTGTGCTATTTAGCGTTGACCCAATGGCCGAATAAATTTCATTCCCTTTTTCGTTAATTGCATCAAAATCCTCTAAAAACACCTCGAAACCACCAATTTGGTTGGCACTCCATTTATTCAATCGTTGTACTTCTCTAATATCACCAATCATTAAACTATTGTCAAACTGCCCAAAACCAGTATCATAAACACCAGAAATCACAAATTTGTACCTACTTGGAGGTTTGTTTTTAGCTGCTTTTATAAAAAAAACATGAATGGTATCATTCAATTTAAACTGCAATCGATTTACTAATGATTTCGATAATAGCACATCTCTAACTCTAGATTGGCTAAAGTTTGGCAATCTCCCTTCTACAAGGTATTCTTTAAAGAATGACCAATCATAGTTCGCAGACACTCCTTTAAAGACAACACCTTCAAAATCTGTTTCTGTTCTTATTACACCCGCCTTATTTGCAAAGACTTGTACTTTTTCTATGCCTTCAATGGTCGTAAACTTTGGATAAAATTCTTGATTCTTATTGATCGGAGTGATCGAAACATCAGAATTATTGTCGTCGTAATTGGTAATTTGCACATGCCCTTTAAATCCCGAGATTTTATCTCTAATTTTATGCTGAAAACCAGCGCCTGTGGCCATAGAAATCATCATAATCACAATGCCCAATGCAATTGCTGTTATTGCAATTTTAATTATTGGAGATGAAATACTATTTTTATACTCTTTACCCGCAATAATGCGTTTGGCAATAAATAATTCGTAATTCAATGTTATGGTTTCCTTAGTTCGTCTCAAAAATACATATTTAATCCTAGTAATCAGCATATGTTTTCACTTGACTTCGTGCGCTCAAAAAAATGATAAAATACAGGTAGGAGCAGCACAGACTGCATTGTATGTACATCTCCTTGCTGGGAAAAACATTGGTATTGTTGCAAATCAGACTTCAACCATAAACAATACACACATCATAGATAGTCTATTGTCTCTCGACTTTTCTATTCAAAAAGTATTTGCACCTGAGCATGGGTTTCGAGGCAAATCGGATGCAGGAGAACTCGTAAAGGATGGAATTGACATGAGAACGGGTATTCCTATTGTATCATTGTACGGAAAAAACAAAAAGCCGTCGGCTCAACAATTACAAAATATTGACCTCCTTATTTTTGATATTCAGGATGTTGGCGCTCGTTTTTACACCTATATCTCTTCATTACATTATGTGATGGAAGCAGCAGCAGAGGCAAAGATTCCATTGCTTATTTTAGATCGACCAAACCCGAATGGGCATTACATTGATGGTCCAATTTTAGAAACAGCACATACTAGTTTTGTTGGCATGCATCCTGTACCTATTGTTTACGGAATGACTATTGGTGAATATGGTCGCATGATTAACGGAGAACAATGGCTTGCCAATAACCTAGCTTGCGACCTCACGGTAATTCCTTTAAAAAATTACACACATAAATCACACTATAGCCTTCCCATAAAACCATCACCAAATTTACCGAATGATACAAGCATCAATCTCTACCCTAGCTTGTGCTTTTTTGAAGGAACGAATGTTTCTGCAGGACGTGGAACGAATTTACAGTTTCAAATTTACGGATCTCCTTACCTAGACAAACGTGGCTATTCATTTACGCCACAAGCAAATGAAGGAGCCACCTATCCAAAACATAAAGGCAAGCGAGTGTTTGGAGAAAATCTAAGTACACATAATCGTTTGACAGGGCTGCATTTAGAATGGCTGCTTAAGGCATATGCGCAAAACTCTTCCGCTGAGTTCTTCAATTCTTTCTTTACCAAACTTGCAGGAACAAAGACTCTCCAACAACAAATAATACAAGGAGTTTCAGAAAAAGATATCAAAAAAACTTGGCAAAAAGGACTCAAAAAATTTAAAAAAACAAGAAACAAATACCTTCTTTATTAGGAATTAAAAGAAGCCGAAGGAACTTAAAACGCTCTTTTGGCACTACCTTATTTATGTGAGTCATATATAAAACTAGGTTCTACAGCACCTCATCTATTTGTTGGTTTTCTATACTTTTGAAATGGCTGTTTAAGCAATGCTGCTAATGAAGAATTTTTGATTTCATCAGGAAAGGTATCTACTCCGTAAACAATTTTATCTCGATCCATATACGAGTAGGTACCTAAAATACGATCCCAAACAGAAAAAATATTTCCATAATTAGAATCTGTATAGGGCAGCAAATGATGATGGTGAATTTTATGCATATCAGGTGACACGATTACATAACTCAATAGTTTATCTACTTTCTTATTCATTCTAATATTTGCGTGTGTAAATTGGGTAAATACTAAAGAAATAGATTGGTATAACATCACAACCGCAATGGGCGCTCCTACCACAAAAACACCGAATAAGGTAAATAAAAATCGAATCATACTTTCTAAGGGATGGTGCCTGTTTGCCGTTGTTGTATCTACTTTATGATCTGTATGATGCACCAAATGCACCATCCACAATGGCCGTACTTTGTGCTCTACAAAATGAGCCAAATAGGCGCCAAAAAAATCCAATAAAAAAACCCCCAACAACACGTACAACCATAACGGCATTTCTGGCAACCAATTAATAATTCCTACATCATTACTTTGTACCCAATCTGCTGATGCAAGTAATACAAAAGCTAATGTAAAATTAATAATGATGGTTGTTCCTGTAAAAAACAGGTTGGGAAATGCATGCTTCCATTTTTTATAGTTGAAACGGAACAAAGGCAAAGCTCCTTCTAAAAGCCAAAAAAAAGTGATACCGCCAACTAAAAGCAAACTTCTATGTACTGATGGAATGGTCTCGAAATACTGTATTATTGTTTCCAAATAAATAAATTTGTTTAAAAATAATAAAAATAATTGACTGTTTGATGACGCATCCTAGCTCATAAAAAATTAAGAGTATTTTATCATTAATTTTATCAAACATTTTGTATGTTTACTTTTGTTCTAAAAAATAAAGGGATGTATTGGCTCACAAAAAACCAAAGCAATCCTAAAAACACAAGTAATTCAATTACAGGTTTTTAGATAATTAAAGCAGTATTCAGTAATTATAAAAATTTGAACAGATAATGAGCACATTGGTAGAAAAAGCGTTAAAGTTTGAAGAAACAAGTCTGAAAGCATTGACAACAAATGAGAGAATTATCATTTCAAGAGAAGCGAAAGAATTGATCTTAGGCTTGAATGAAATCTACAAAGAAGAAAAGGATCCAAGTATCATGGATTTAATGAAAAGGCTTACATTAATTAAACAAAAAGTAGAAAAGCGACTCAAAGGAAAACCCTCTAGCTCATAAGAAAGACAGATCTAACTTCTTCTTTTTTTCGTTTTTGACACCAAAGGTAATTTCTTTTTTAAAGACTCTACAATGCTATGAGCAGCAGGACAAATTTCTGTATTACTAAGTGTCAAATCTGTAAGTTGAATGAATTTTTTTCGATTGGTGTGTGGATATTCAGCACAAGCTTTTGGACGAACGTCATAAATAAAACAACTATTGTCTGATGCGTCAAAAAAGGAACACGGAGCTGACTTTAACACCATAAAATCATCCTCATCACGCTCCAAGTATTGATTTTCAAAGTGCACCTCTTTCATCTTAAGATGTTTAGAAATACGCGCAACATCTTTTTCCGTAAAAATCGGACTCGTTGTTTTACAACAATTTCCACAAGATAAACAATCCGTCTTTTTAAATTCAGTATCGTGCAATTCTTGCATGATATAATCTAAATTCTTTGGAGTTCTTCTTTTAAGATTAGCGAAATATTTTCTACTTTCTTTTTTTGTCTCTTCCGCTAATTTAGGCAGTGCTGCCAAACGGTGATTCATGTCTTCCATACAGGTACAAAAATACTGAGAATTAACCGTAGAATCAGTTTAAATTTGATACATTAAATACCAATAAAAAATCAAATAAATTATGTAATTTTGCTCTTCAATTTTAAACAATCCATGAGCATACAACACCACATAGAGCACACTGTAAAAAAAGGATTTTCTTCTTTATATGACATCGAAATTCCATCTGTAGAATTTCAAGCAACACGCAAAGAATTTGAGGGAGATATTACTGTGGTTGTTTTCCCAATGCTTCGATACAAGAAAGGAAACCCAGTTGCTATAGGCAATGACATCGGCACCTATCTTGTAGAAAACCTAGATGAAGTTGTTCGTTTTAACGTTGTGAAAGGGTTTTTAAATTTAGTTATCAACGACCAATTCTATCTCAACGCTTTCGAAACGATTGCTAAAAATGAGTCTTATGGATTGAAAAGTAACTCTGAGAAAGATGCCGTGCTAGTAGAGTACTCTTCTCCAAACACCAACAAACCATTGCATTTAGGGCATGTTCGTAACAATTTATTAGGATATGCTGTTGCTGCAATACTACAAGCCGCAGGAAAGAAAGTTTATAAGACTCAAATCATTAACGACCGAGGAATTCATATTTGTAAATCTATGTTGGCTTGGAAAGAGTTTGGTTCCGGAGAAACTCCAGCATCCTCTGGCCTAAAAGGTGACAAATTGGTCGGGAATTATTATGTAAAGTTCGACCAAGAATACAAAAAAGAAATCTCTGAGCTTTTAGCACAAGGAGTTTCTGAAGAAGAAGCGAAAAAACAAGCACCGCTAATACTTGCTGCTCAGCAAATGTTATTAGACTGGGAAGCAGGAGATGAAGAAGTGATTGCCTTGTGGAAGATGATGAATGCATGGGTATATGAAGGTTTTGATACGACCTATAAGAATTTAGGTGTAAATTTTGATTCGTATTACTACGAGAGCAATACCTATTTACTGGGTAAAGATCATATTGAAGAAGGACTCAACAACGGAGTATTCTTTAAAAAAGAAGATGGCTCTGTTTGGATTGATTTGACCGAAGATGGATTGGACGAAAAAATTGTACTTCGTTCTGATGGAACTGCGGTATACATGACACAAGACATTGGAACTGCAATTCAGCGTGCTAAAGATTACCCAGATCTAAATGGAATGGTGTACACTGTGGGTAATGAACAAGACTATCACTTTAAAGTATTATTTTTAATTCTAAAAAAACTAGGGTATTCTTGGGCTAATGAATTGTTTCATTTAAGCTACGGAATGGTAGATTTACCCTCAGGAAAAATGAAATCTAGAGAAGGTACTGTTGTTGATGCAGATGAGTTAATGCAAGAAATGACTGATACTGCACGTGCCTTATCGCAAGAGTTAGGGAAACTAGATGGCTATTCTGATACTGAGAAAGAAGCACTCTACAAAACCATTGGTTTAGGAGCTTTAAAATACTACATCTTAAAGGTAGACCCTAAAAAACGTATTTTATTTGACCCGAAAGAATCTGTAGATTTCCAAGGGAACACTGGGCCTTTTATTCAGTATACCTATGCTAGAATTCAGTCGATACTTAGAAAGGCAACTTTTGAGTATTCCGATACTATTCGCGGTGTTGCATTGCACGAAAAAGAAAAAGAATTGATTAAAATTATAGCAAACTACCCTGAGATAATTCAGCTAGCCGCAGCGAATCATTCTCCTGCGTTGATTGCAAACTATACCTATGAGCTAGTAAAAGAGTTTAATTCATTTTACCAGAACGTATCTATCTTAGGTGAAACAGCTACCGATAAAAAAATACTTCGTGTACAACTTTCTAAAAAAGTGAGCGACATTATAAAATCTTCATTCTCTTTATTAGGCATAGATGTGCCTGATAGAATGTAAAAAAACACAATTTAAAAGCCTGAAAGGGTCAAAAAAAAACAAACAACAAGTAAAAAAGATAAAAAAATGAAATACGACGTACTAATTATTGGAAGTGGACCCGGAGGTTATGTTACAGCAATTAGAGCCTCTCAATTAGGCTTTAAAGTTGGTGTAGTGGAAAAAGAAAGCTTAGGAGGCATCTGTTTAAATTGGGGTTGTATACCTACAAAAGCATTGCTGAAGTCTGCACAAGTATATGATTATTTAAAGCACGTAGATGAATATGGTTTAAAAGCAGAAGCAATTGACAAAGATTTTGATGCAGTGATTAAGCGAAGTCGTAATGTTGCCGAAGGCATGAGCAAAGGTGTTGCTTTCTTAATGAAGAAGAACAAAATTGATATTATTGATGGTTTTGGGAAGATCAAAGCTGGTAAAAAAGTAGCTGTTACTGCAGAAGATGGTACTGTCACTGAATATAGCGCAGACCATATCATCATTGCTACGGGTGCACGTTCTAGAGAATTACCAAACCTACCTCAAGATGGCAAGAAAGTAATTGGATATAGAGCAGCAATGACATTGCCTAAACAACCTAAATCTATGATCGTTGTAGGTTCGGGTGCCATTGGGGTTGAGTTCGCTCATTTTTACAATGCTATGGGAACAGAAGTGACCATTGTCGAATTCATGCCTAATGTAGTTCCTGTTGAAGATAAAGACATTTCAAAACAGTTTGAGCGCTCTATTAAAAAAGCGGGAATTAAAGTAATGACAAATGCTTCTGTTGAGTCGGTTGACACCTCTGGTGATACTGTAAAAGCAACCGTAAAAACTAAAAAAGGAGAACAAATTTTAGAAGCAGATATTGTTTTATCTGCCGTTGGAATTAAAACAAATATTGAAAATATTGGACTTGAAGATGTTGGTATTATTACAGACAGAGACAAAATCTTAGTGAACGACTTCTATCAAACCAACTTACCAGGTTATTATGCAATTGGAGATGTTGTTCCAGGACCCGCATTAGCCCACGTTGCCTCTGCTGAAGGAATTACCTGTGTAGAGAAAATAGCAGGACTGCATACAGAAACTATTGACTATGGAAATATTCCTGGTTGTACCTATGCAACTCCAGAAATAGCCTCTGTTGGAATGACAGAAGAGAAAGCCAAAGAAGCAGGTTACGAATTAAAAATTGGTAAATTCCCTTTTTCAGCCTCTGGAAAAGCAAAAGCTGCAGGAACTCCTGATGGTTTTGTAAAAGTAATTTTTGACGCAAAATATGGCGAATGGTTAGGTTGTCATATGATTGGTGCTGGCGTTACAGACATGATTGCTGAAGCTGTATTAGGTCGTAAATTGGAAACTACAGGACATGAAGTTTTAAAAACAATACATCCACATCCCACCATGAGTGAAGCTGTGATGGAAGCCGTGGCAGATGCTTATGACGAAGTGATTCACTTATAAAAAAAGCATGGTGTTGATATAAACAGAACAACATCGAGTAAGCATAAAAAGAACCTCGCAAATTGCGAGGTTTTTTTTATCTCATTTTATGTATGCACAACAAGAAGTTTGTACATTTGCTTTTATACTCAAAACCTATGAGCCTAACCAAATTGCAACAAAAAGAAACCTTTAACGCATTGGCAATTGCCACATTAAAAATTACAATTACCGGTATTATTATTGGTGTTTTTCATGCATATGATTTTTGGGTAGGACTTTTACTAGGTGTCCGTTTACTCGCTTTCCTCTACAAGAACTATTACAAAAAAACTAAAAAAAACTGGATTCTTTTGGCTGGTATGTTACTCACAGGCTTTCTAGGAATATGTGCGGAAATCTGGGGCATCACCTTTCAATTTTGGGAATACCACGACCTCACAAATAACAGGCAATTGCCCTACTGGCTACCCTTTGCTTGGATGTTTGCATTCCGCTTTATCTATACCTTAGAGACCAAATTAATTCATTCTTTACAGCTACAAAAGATGCGTCACAAAACATGGCTTGCCATTGCAATAACCGCCTTTTTTCCTGCGTATGGAGAGGTAATCACAATTAATTTAGGCGTATGGACCTATTCGTGGCCCTACCAGTTTTTAGGAGTTCCTTTGTATGCGGTTATCTGTTTAGTAGCTTTGCATATGGGCATCAATTATCTGCTCAGTATCTATGTGAAAAAGAAAAAAATCAACGATGCTGTTTTTGTTTCTAAATAATTAAAAAGACATCTCTAGCATTTCCCACTAGTTAATACCTCCAAGCCAGAATTCGTGTTACTTTATTTCCTTGTTGCATCGGAATCACTTTAAATTCTGCTACTCCAAGTTTTTTTGCAGATTTTTCTAAACTCTCAATGTTTTCTTTCTTAGAAACTAATGAGGTAAACCAAACACATTGTTCTTTGTACAAAGAACTCTGGTATAAATAATTGTGTAAAAAGGCCTTCTCTCCACCGACATACCATAATTCATTATTATTCCCTGCAAAATTCCGCACAGCATTGGTGCCTAGATTTCTCGTTTTTCTTCTATTGGCTCCTTGTGCTTCGGCGGCTGACTTATAAAATGGTGGGTTACACATGGCAATGGTAAAGGCATCTTCTTTTTCAATGACACCAGTTAAGATCTGCTGCTCATCAAACTGTTGACGCAATAAAATCTGAGGATCTAGGTCATTGTCATCAATAATATCCTGTGCCGAATCCAAAGAATCCAAATCAATATCTACTCCTACAAAATTCCATCCGTATACTGCGTTTCCTAGCAACGGATAAATACAGGTAGCTCCGGTACCGATATCGAGTATACTTATGTTATCTGTGATGTCTGACGCTTGCAATAAATCATTCAAATGATGAATATAATCTACTCTTCCTGGTATTGGCGGACAAAGATTGCTATCTGGGAACTCCCATAATTTCACATTATAATAGGCCATTAATAAAGACCTATTGATTTCCTTTACTGCTTTAGGATTAGAAAAATCTACGGTCAAATTCCCATACTGATTTTCGAAAACAAATGGTTTCAATGCAGCGTTGGAGGTTAACAGCTTTTCAAAATCATATCCGTTGTTATGGATGTTATTTGGATGAAAGTTCTTTTTTGTGCTTGCCATGCAGCAAAAATAGTACAATAAAAAAGAGCGGACGAATTGTAGCCTTAATTTTACTCAGAATTATAATTCTAATAGGGTAAATTCAAAATCCAAAGGCTTCAGACTCGATTTTAACGACTCTATAAAAGCATCTCCATATTCTAAATAATATTCCGAAAAATTTCGTTGCCGTTCTTCCAAACTTTGATTTGGAAACAGCTGTTCTTTAATTTCTGAAATTCGAAATACCAACTCTTTTTGACGTCTCTTTTCTGCTCTTAACAAACGGTTCTCTAAATTTTTCAAACCATTTAACTGTTTCTTCGCCTGCGCATGCACCGCACCTACAAATGAGGCATCTGTTTCACTAGCCACGCTTCTAAGTGCCATAAATTGCTGTTCTAAAAGGGTTTGTGCATCAGAAAAATTAAAATTAATGTCAGAGTTTTCATTTACTTTTTTCTTCAGCAAAGCCTCTTTATTCAGAAACATCTCATCAGTAGATATGGTTAATTTGTCCAATTTCTGCTGCTGTTTACTAGAAATAACCTGTACAGAATTGCGCAAAACAAGTATTGGAAAAGGAAGTTCTATCTGCTCAAAATACGCTTTCAATTGTAACCAATAAGCCAACTCACCTCCGCCTCCGATATAGGCCAAGTTTGGCAAAATGGCTTCTTGATATACAGGTCTCATAATTACATTTGGACTAAACTTTTCAGGTGCTTCCCTGAGATGCTCCAACAGTTCTTTTTGTGAAAATGAAATTTCTGTATTATGAATAAAGTAATTATCGCCATCCTTTACAATGCGTTCTCTAGAAGTATCACTCAAATAAAACTGATTGATCTCTCTCGGATTGACTTGTATTTTATACTGCTCTTCTAATGCTGAAATTGTGTTTGACACCGATTTAAAAGAGACTTGCTCTGTCAATTCTTTCGCTACTATTGGTGTGTACAGCTGTTTTAAAGCAGCATCATCACCATCAACTATAACCAAACCATACGTTGTAAATAATTCGTTAGCGATGTATCGTGTTGCTTGTGCGAGTGTCTCATGCTGCAGATACCCTTTTTCGAACAGCTCCTTTAAAAACTCCGCATTTCTTGAGGCTCCAAGCTGCTGAGAAAACTCCTCAAAAACCGCTTTGAGTCCTTGCGTAGAAAAATGACCTACTGCCCCAGCAGCATCTCTTTTCCATTGTATCTTTTTCCCTTTAAAATTAAAATAATTGATCTCGTCAAAATCATGATCTTCGGTTGCCATCCAATACACAGGTACAAAAACATGTTTCGGAAATTGCGTTCGCAATTCCTCGGCTAAATTGATTGTAGAAATTATTTTATACAAAAAGTACAGGGGACCTGTGAATAAATTTAACTGGTGCCCTGTGGTTACTGTAAATGCATTGGTTTGTAAAAGACTATCAATATTTTGCTGTGTTTGCTCAGAAACATCAATGTTGGCATATTGTTTTTTTAGAGCAGCTACAAGCACCTTGCGATGTTCTTTCGGGAAAGACGTTTCTTTTTCTTGTAGTTGCTTTTTAAATCCATAAAGAGTTGGATCATTATTATAAAAGGGCTGAATCGATTCTTTTTGCTCTAAATAATCAAGCATGGTTTTTGAAAAAAAACCCGTTTTCTGAAATGGAATTTGAGTAACTTTCATCTATGCACGTGATCGAATTAAATAGTTTATCAACACACCTAACCTGGAATTGAAAAAAAAACAACAACAATCACTATCCATACCTACCACTTTTTAAAAAATAATTGTATAAAAATACACATTTTTAATGGTTGTTGGTAACGCGCTCCCT
>JBELDQ010000018.1:17076-18187 GCA_042094215.1 Polaribacter sp.
AAAAATAATTGTATAAAAATACACATTTTTAATGGTTGTTGGTAACGCGCTCCCTACTCTAACAAATTTTTAACGCTTTCCCATTTATTTCGCACAACATTAGTAATTTTAGAATTTGCTTTCTATAAGAATATCGATTAGCTTTGAACTTCTTAATCAAAAAACACCATGATGAAACATCAATTTTTACTCTTTCTTTTTATCGCATTGATAGGGTTTCCTATTTCTGCACAACAATTGCAAACTCCAGATGAGTTTTTGGGCTACAAATTAGGCAGTCGATTTACAAGACATCACAAAGTAGTTGACTACTTTAAATACATTGCAGAACAATCTGGAAAAGTTCAATTTCAAAAATATGGAGAAACCAATGAATTAAGAACATTGGCGGTTGCCTTTGTTTCATCGGAAAATAACATCGTCAATTTAGAAACTATTCGCAAGCAGCATCTCACAAATGCTAGACTTGAGAATACGTCAGAGCTAAAAGACAAGGCGGTTGTTTGGTTGAGTTATAATGTACATGGAAATGAGGCATCAGGCACAGAGGCATCGATGCTAACCTTGTATAAATTAATTACTGAAAATAGTGATTATTTGGAAAACACTATTGTTGTTATGGACCCTTGTGTGAATCCTGATGGAAGAGATCGTTATGCGAACTGGTACAACCAAGTAGCAGCAACGCCGCACAATACCAATCCAGATGCCAGAGAACACAATGAACCTTGGCCAAGTGGTAGACCAAATCATTATTTGTTTGACTTGAACAGAGATTGGGCTTGGGCCACACAAATAGAAACACAATCACGCTTAAAAGTGTACAACAAGTGGTTGCCACACATTCATGTTGATTTTCACGAACAAGGCATTAATAACCCTTATTATTTTGCACCGGCTGCTGAGCCTTTTCATGAAGTAATTACAGATTGGCAACGTGATTTACAAACACAAATTGGAAAAAATCATGCAAAATACTTTGATCAAAATGGTTGGTACTATTTCACAAAGGAAAGTTTTGATTTGCTCTATCCTAGTTATGGAGATACCTATCCTACCTATGTAGGGAGTATTGGAATGACCTATGAGCAAGCCGGACACGGAAGGGCTG
>JBELDQ010000019.1:0-18096 GCA_042094215.1 Polaribacter sp.
CTTTTTTTGCAAAAAAGGTTCGATCTAAGGCATCAAAACCAGTACCTATTCCTCCAATAAATTCTCCATTTTTCGCTTGGACAATCGCCCTTATTTCCGGTCTTATTGCTATTTGATTGTAATATGATAAACTTCCGTTAAACATACTTTTTGTTTCATAGGTCGTCCTATAAAAGGTATAATCTAGATGTACATTTTTAGAGATAGCATGTCCTAATTTAATATTCGAATTGTGCTCATTTAAAGTACTTGTATTGGAAAACACATATTGTTTCTGTTGATAGTATCTATGAGAAGCATTGAGTTTTAAATTTTCATGAAAAGTATAATTTAAGCCAATATTTCCTGTGAAGTTTTCATAAGGATCATTGGTCATCCTCGGAGAATCTGGAGAAAGATCATACCCGGCACTTGAATTAAAGTTCATCCCTGTTTGTATTCCAAAACGCTTGCCTTGATAGGTGTAGTTAGTGTTTAAATCTAGTTCGTTTCTCTCACCTCCCTTAGCATAGTAATGAACACTTCCCTTATGCTGCACTTTCATTGATGTATCGGTAATGATATTGATGACACCTCCAATGGCCTCGGAACCATACAAACTAGAAGAAGGCCCTTTTACAATCTCAATCTGCTTGATATTATTTACGGTAATTCTTTTTAAATCCAAGACACCTGCGCTTCTTCCTATTAGAGGAACACCATCAATGAGTATTAATGTATACGCTGCATTTAAACCTTGCATTTGAACTCCTTCAAATCCACTGGCATCTGTAACAAAAACAATTCCTGTTTGTTCTTCTAAGATATTTCGCAACCTCGTTGTTCCTGCTTGTTTGATTGCTTTTTTCGACACTAACTGAACAGCCAATGGCAGTGAAGAAAGTTGTCGCGCCGTTCTAGTTGCTGTAATTACAACCTCTTCTAACTGTTTTACTGCACTTGTATCTATTCTGTTTTGAGTATTCTGTGAACACCCAACAAAAAGGAAAAACACAAATCCTACACACACCATCTTATTTCGAACCATTCTTTGTGAAATTTTTTGCAAATATATCTTTTATATTTAATCAATCTAAATAAAAATTGTATTTTTGTCGAAAATTAAAATCACCCTTAAGAACTACATAATGAAAAAAACAATCGTACTACTAGCGCTGAGTATATGCACATCAACGGCACTCGTTTCTCAGAGTAAAAAACAAAAAGATAGAACAGCAATCAAAGCAATGAGTGGTTGCTTTGAGGTAAGTTTCAACTTTGCGGAAACTTTTAACTACAGTGAAAACGAAGATTACAAGCCTTCAAAAACAAAAACAGACAAAGCTTTAGAATGGGCGGAGCTTGTTACTGATGAAAACAATAAAATTTCGATACAGCATTTATTAATTGTTGGAAGTCCCTCAAGATCCTATATTGTAAAACATTGGAGACAAGACTGGGTTTACGAAAATCAAGATTTCTATACCTATGCAAGCGCTAATTCTTGGGACTATAGTAGAAAATCTAAAAAAGAAGTCAAGAAACAATGGACACAGAAGGTATATCAAGTAGATGATAGTCCACGTTACGAAGGTTCTGGAACTTGGGTACACGTAGATGGAAAAAGTTTTTGGGAAAATAGAACCAACGCACCATTACCAAGAAGAGAATACACAAAAAGAAGCGATTACAACATCACTGTGCGAGGCAATAGGCATGAAATTACAAAAACAGGATGGGTTCATGACCAAAATAATGCTAAGGTATTAAGAGAAAATAACAAGGATGTCGTTATTGCCCAAGAGAAAGGCTACAACAATTATGTAAAAGTTGACGACAGTAAATGTAAGGCAGCTCAGGTGTGGTGGAATGAAAAAGCGAATAAATGGGAGATGGTTCGCAGCAAATGGGATGCTATTTATGGAAGAAATACCAACTTAAGCTTGCAACAAAAAGTAAATAATAAAGTGCTCTACAAATATTTATTTTCTGATGAACTTACTGACGAAAAGGAAATGAGTGAAGTTATTGAATCATTTGTAAAAAAATAATAGATGAATACCTCTATGAAAACAATTGTATGCATTGGAATTTTCTTTCTAATGCATACAATGCAAGCTCAATCTAAAAATATTTTTTTAGATAGAGCTTTTTGGAAAACCAAACCAACCATAGCACAAATAGAAGAAAAAATTACGGAAGGTAATAGTGCTACAAAACTCAACAGATATGGTTTTGATGCTGTAGTCTACGCCTTGCTAGAAAATGCAAGTACGGAAAGCATTAAGCATTTACTTACAAAAAAAGAGAATCCTATTGATAAATTAACCCACGACGGAAGAACCTACCTCTTCTGGGCTTCTTATAAAAATAATATGGATATTGTAAAACATCTTTTGAGCAATGGCGCAAAAACAGATGTTATTGATGATAAAGGCTATTCTGTATTTAATTTTACTGCTGCTGCCGGTGTGGAAAACATAGCGCTTTACGACCTATTGATTGCACATGGAGCAACTCCTTTAAAAGAGACAACACCTAAAGGAGCAAATGCCATGTTACTACTCGTACCGAATCTTACCAATTTTAAAATGATTTCCTATTTTTCCTCTTTAGGCTTCCGCTTAGAAAGCAAAGACAAAGATGGAAATGGTGTATTTAACTACACTGCTCAAAAAGGTAATAAAAAGATGTTGGAACTTCTGATAAAAAAAGGCATTTCTTATAAAGAACTGAATCAAAACGAAGGAAATGCAATGCTTTTTGCAACGAGAGGTTCTCGAAGAGGCTATAATGATCTTGATTTTTTCAAATACTTGGAAAACTTAGGAATTAAAGCAAATGTTGTTAACAAGCAGGGAAAAACACCAATACATAACATCGCATACAGCAATGAAGATATCGCTGCATTCTATTACTTTATACAAAAGGGTGTGGATGTAAATCAAACAGATGCCAATGGAAATACTGCATTGATGAATGCTTCGTATCGCAATTCTCTAGAAATTATTCAACTTTTAGCAAGAAATACGAAAAATATAAATCATCTAAATAAAGAGGGGCATTCTGCCTTGACAAGAGCCATCAGAAATGAATATAAAGTACTGGAGTTTTTTATCAATAAAGGAGCTGATGTTTCTATTATTGATGCTAAAGGCAATCATTTAGGGCATTATTTATTCAATACATATGCAGCTAAAAATCTTTCTAATTTTCAACAAAAGCTTGATCTATTAGCATCGAAAGGACTGGATATTACAGTTCCTCAGAAAGATGGCACTACCCTCTATCATGTAGCTGTAGATAAGCAAAATATATCCATGCTAAACTTTATTGAAAAGTACAACATAGACATCAATGCTAAAAATGCAATAGGCATTACTCCTCTGCAAAAAGCCGTAATGACTGCAAAAGACAACACGCTTATCAAACTTCTCATAAAGAGAGGTGCAAACACGGCTGTTACAACAGATTTTGATGAAAGCTTGTATGATTTAGCAAAAGAAAATGAGGGCTTAAAAAACAGCGATATTAGCTACTTAAAATAAACATCATGATTAAAAAGATAACAACACTACTAATTCTGGCTTTTATTGTCACAGCATTCACTACGACTGCGACCGACAGCACCAAATACAAATGCATGATTCAAATGAAGAACTATGATGGTGAAGGTGCATACATTGCTATTTCACTCCTAGACCCAAAAGGTGCATATATCAAAACCTTGTATATGCAAGGTGACGATGAAGAATGGTACCATGACATTACAGAATGGTGGAATTTTCAAGGAAAAGTACAACAACAAATTGATGGAATTACCGGAGCAACAATTAGCGGAGGAAACAGAGCCATCAGTCATATCGCTATTGATAATGACAAAATAGATACTGGATATAAAATTAGATTTGAAACTGCTGTAGAAGATCAAGAGTATTATAATGATGATGTTGAATTTGAATTGACATCAGCGACAGTCAAAAGTAAAATTGAAGGAAAAGGGTTTATTCGATACATACGCATGATGCCTCAAAACTAATCCTTAAATGACCATTTCTATTTGGAGATATAGCCATCTTACCATGGCTATATCTTCTTCTCTTTTCATATTGCTTGCCGCTATTACTGGTATTATTTTAGCATTTGAACCAATTACAAAGCAACTCGCTCCTTCGAGTGTTAGCCATTTGGAACAGCAAACAGTTTCCACAACGATCGCGGTTTTGACTTCGAAATATGATGAGGTCATCTCTTTAAAAATTGACGATAATAATATCGTTGAAGCATCGCTTGTTACAAAATCGGGTACTAGCAAAACAGCTCATCTAAACCCATTTACTGGTGAGCAAATAGCAACTACGAAACGTACACATAAAGTGTACGCATGGGCAACAACCTTACACAGATCCTTATTTTTAAAATCTACAGGTAGATTTCTCGTTGGTTTTTTCTCCTTTTTATTAGCATTGATAACGCTTACAGGTTGTGTTTTGATTATAAAAAGACAAGGTGGTATCCAACAATTTTTCGGTAAAGTTCTCAAAGAAAACGCTGCGCAATATTACCACATCACGCTAGGACGCGTTACCTTTATTCCGATTCTTATCATTACACTAACAGGCGTTTACTTATCGTTAGAAAAGTTTTCATTACTTCCAAATACCACCATTAAGCACAGCTATAATTTTGATACAGCCGCCTCGAATCAAAAAATAGCAACCAGCAATATCCCAGTATTTAAAACGACACATCTAGATCAAGTGAAAATCTTAGAATTTCCATTTTCTGATGATAAAGAAGACTACTTCTTTTTAAAAACCAAACAGAACGAGTTCCTTATTGATCAATATACAGGAGACATCATTAGCAATCAAGATATTCATTGGATTGCTCGCTTAACGCATTGGAGTCTGCTATTGCACACAGGGAGAGGTTCAGTATTATGGCCCATCATTTTAATACTAAGTTGTTTATCTCTGCTATATTTCATGTACTCTGGATTTTACATGAGTCTGCAAAGGAGAAAACACGATCGCTTACCTAAAAATAAATACCGTAAAGACAACGCAGTATTTGTCATACTCATTGGATCTGAAACGGGGAGCACTAATCTTTTTGGAAATGCGCTCTACAAGGCGCTTTTGCATGCTGGAAAGAAAGTCTATATTGAGCATTTAAATGCCTATGACACCTATAAAAGCATCGAACATTTAATTATCTTAACCGCAACTTATGGCGATGGTGACCCTCCTGCAAATGCCTCTAAATTCATAGAAAAACTGCAGCAGAAAAAACAAAAAAGGACAGTAGATTATTCGGTTATAGGCTTTGGATCTCTTGCCTACGCCCACTATTGTCAATTTGCAATTGATATCGATATAGCATTGCAACAACTGCCTAATTTTAGGTCGAGAGTTCCACTTTATAAAATTAACAACCAATCGTTCAACGACTTTAAAAGTTGGGGCCTTCAATTTAGCAATGCCATGGGTCTTGACCTACATTTGAAAGAAACGATTCGGAAGATAAAACATCAGCAACAATTTGCCATAACTCATAAAACAGCAATAAATAAAGACGACACCTATTTAATACGACTCAAACCAAGTAAAAAAACAACGTTCACTTCTGGAGATTTATTAGCAATCAGACCAAATGAAGATACAGTTGAACGCCTATACTCTATTGGTAAGATTGATAACGATATTGTTTTAAGTATAAAAAAGCATGAATTTGGTATCTGCTCAAATGCATTATTCGCCCTTGAAAAAGGAGCTCAACTCACTGCAAAAATTAAGACAAACAAAGCATTTCACCTACCTAAAAAAAAGCCTGTTATTCTGATTGCAAACGGAACTGGTATTGCTCCATTTTTAGGAATGACACAGCAGAACACAGCGCAAATACACTTATTTTTCGGTATTAGAACACAAGACTCATTGAAGCTATATCAACCCTATCTTGAGAACATAAAGAATGAAAATTTACACATCGCTTATTCTCAAGAACAGCAACAATATGTGCAGGATCTCATTGAAAAAGAAGTTGATTTAATTGCAGATACATTAAAAAATCACGGAACTATCATGATTTGTGGGTCTGTTGTTATGATGAAAAGTGTGTTGTTAGCAATAGAAAAAATAACATTGCAAGCACTACATAAGCCCTTGAATACATTCGAAAAAACAAAACAAATTAAAACAGATTGCTACTAAACTAAAAGTCAATTATGTGCCATAGAATTAAAACGTTATCAAAAGTAAAAAATGGAGAACTAACCTACTGCAAAAGTTGTGGCATGTATCATGTTTCTTTTTATAATATTTACTTCGAATTTAATCGAAAACAACTCGTAAAGTTCAGAAATCATATTGCCGAAATCGATCCAGATATGTGGGAAAAATCGTATTCAACAATTAGAGGGAAAAGAAAAATACCTGTGCAAACGTTACATCAAAGTTTGTATTTAATTTTCAATAAAGAAGAACTATATGAATTAAAAGAGCTTCTAGAAATTAACACACATTTTAAGCAGAAGATTATTGGTACTGAAGACATTGATTATCCTTTAATTCTAAACTAGGCATAACATAACCCTACGGATTCTAATTTAAAACCTACGAATTCTAAAGTACTCACTATTTAGGCGAACTATCAAACTACATTTGATGTATCATCATCTTAAAACCTGTAGTTATGAAAGTTCTCAACATTCTATTCTTCTTCTGTATTAGTGGCTGTATATATAGCCAAAAAGGAGCTAGTCCATACTTAACCGTATTGACAAAAAACACAGAAATCCCTTTACAAAGCACCCATGTAAAGGTTGACATTGCTGCAACCATTGCACACGTTCAACTAACACAAACATACAAGAATACTGGAAAGCTCCCCATAGAAGCAACCTATGTATTTCCAATGTCAAGTGCTGCAGCTGTTCACAAAATGCAATTTGCCATCGGTAATCGCATTACAAAAGCAAAGATTTTTGAAAAGGAAAAAGGACAAGTTGTATACCGAACAGCCATTAGGAATGGACAGAGAGCTGCAAAGTTAGATCAAAACAGGCCCAATGTATTTTGCATGAAAGTAGCTAACATTATGCCAAATGAAAGCATGACTGTTCGTCTATTTTACACAGAAATGATTACTCCTGTTGGTAATGAATATCAATTTGTGTTTCCTGGTGTTGTTGGACCAAGATACACCGGTGAAGCAAGCACGCAAGAATCGATATATCATCAACCTTATACTACCACTAAGGTTTTGGCAAACAATGCTTACACTATTGATGTTGAGATCAAAGCCGGAATGACAGTGCAACATGTTTCCTCCAAAACACATACAATTAACGTGCATTATCCCGATACAAATGCTGCAGAAATTGAGTTATCGAGAGTAAACCAAAATCCTTCAAACAGCGATTTTATCTTAAACTATTCGTTGCGAAGCAGCAAAATAAATGCGGGATTATTACTATATGAAGGAATAAAAGAAAACTACTTTTCTCTCTTAATTGAACCAAAAAAAACCACTACAAAGGAGGAACTATTGAGCAGGGAATACTTATTTGTTGTTGATGTTTCTGGATCTATGATGGGCTATCCTATAGAAGTTAGTAAATCTCTATTAAGAAGCTTATTGAGTGATTTGGGTGAAAACGATCGTTTTAACATTCTGCTATTTTCGGCTGACAATGCCATTTTTAAACCAACATCAATTCAAGTATCACATGAAAACATATCTGAAGCCATACAGTTCCTTACAGGTACTTTTTCTAATTACGGAAAAGGAACTCGCTTGTTAAACGCCCTCAAATCGGGATACAAATTACCGAGACATCAACCTAATTCGACAAGAAACGTTGTCTTAATTACAGATGGCTATATCAACGTAGAAAAAGAAGTATTTGAATTCATTGAACAACGATTAGACCAAGCCAATGTCTTCACTTTTGGAATTGGTAGTGCAATTAACAGGTATTTAATTGATGGTATTTCAAGAGTTAGCAATAGTATGTCTTTCACAGCATCCACAAAAGATGAGGCATATGAAGTCGCAAAAGCATTTAAGAAATACATCTCAACCCCACTCTTAACTCAACTCCAAATTAGTACAACTGACTTTGAAATTTATGATCTAGAACCGAAGACCATTCCTGATGTATTTGCCAACAGACCCGTATTGATTTATGGAAAATATAAAGGGCAGCCAAAAGGACATATAACACTATCAGGTACTCAAAATGCCGCAAAATTTAACAAAACCATCCGAGTGCATAATGGAAAATTAAGCAAACAACATGAGGCACTAAAATATCTTTGGGCACGAAATAGAATAGCGCGATTGATAGATTATAAAAGAAACTTTGGAACTGATGTCAAAGAAGAAGTTATAAACTTAGGACTCAACTATACTCTGGCGACAGAATTCACATCATTTGTGGCTGTAGATTCTGAAATTGCAAATGCAAAAGGCCGGTTCAAACGAGTACAAAACCCCATCCCTTTGCCCAGACATATGTACACCACTTCTGTTGGGGCTGAAGCTGAAATTAAAGGAGCCTCAGTATTCAAAAAACCCTATCGTATTGACATTGAAGCTTCCATATCAAAACAGCAAAAGAGAGCAATTAAAATGTGGATAAAAAGCAACTACTCAAAAGCGATTCGCAACTATTTGAAAAAGGGCACCTATCTCAAGTTGCATATAGATATTTCTGGAGCGATTGTAAGAACAGAAAAAGATACAGACGGCTCTGCGAGTATTGAAAACCTTATGAAAACCTTATTTATAAGATTGCCAAAACATCTCAGAAATCAAAAAAACATAATCATAACCTTAACACAATAACACCATGAGAAACACACTTAAAACAACAAGAATGGTATTGACATTACTACTCTTAATCGGAACATTAAGCAATTGCCAAAAGACAGCATCAGAAGCTGTAATTGCAAACAACCAAAGTACAATTGAAACAAAACAAAAAGACACACTACTTAGAGAACCTATTGTATTTATAACGGGAATAGATGGAGCATCTAACAACTTCTATAGCAGTGCTAGAAACTACTTTATAGAAAAGGAGTTTGAAGTAATTGATGATGCATTTTCTCTAGAAGAGATTATCAATTGGTTAAATGCGAATTATGACGAACGATTGTATGGTGAAATCCATATTGTAAGTCACAGCAACCCCTGGAAAGGAATGCGTTTAGAAACCATTGTAAAAGGCGAGCGTATCACAACAGAAAATTTACAAAAAGAGCTGTTGTCAGGAAATATCCCCACACTGAATAATGTCATCTCTTCCGAAACAAAAATAGTTTTTCACGCATGCGGTCTTGGTGAAAACAAAGCGCTGTTAGAGGTATTTAAAAATGTATTTACAACGAACAATGCTCCTAAGCTTATAGCGTCACCTTTTTACACCGTTTTTGGGAAAGAGTTTTCGAGTCATTATTTAGCAAAACCTTACTATGGGTTCTATCCAACAGCGCACTCTCCAGGGAATGTTGACCTATCGAAAGAGTTTTCAAAAAAATATCCTTCAGAAGAGTCCATAGACTGGCTAGAAGCTCTATACAATAAAACCGAGCGCTACATTGGTGAAGCTTACACATTCAAGTTTAACATTCCCGTTATTTGGGAAGTAGATTTTAACAACGCCGATGAACAAGCACCAAGGTTCTCATCTCAAGAAGAACTAATGGATTGGATTGCAGAAGATGAAGATATTTCAATAGCGTTTCGCGCTTATAACATCCCTTTAGAAAAATTTAGATGGACATCAATTGTGAAAGATGAAAAACTCATCATCAAGGGAAAAACAAGTGTTGTTTGCATTCTAAAGCCACTCATTAAGCCTTATGGAGAATTGGAACACATCACACCTGAAATTGATAACAAGCGATTATACAATAGGTACTAAAAGAGCTATTAAAAATAAAGGCTGATGTCTCCTATCAGCCTTTTCGTTTGTTTTAGTCAAAGTACAGCATGGGAGCGTTCTTAAAAGTTTGTTTACCAATACAATCTAAAATCAATTTTAAGTAGTATCTTTCTTTTAACTATGAATGTCCTCCATTTGGCATAATTACTGATTGATGTATTACTATGCAAAACCTCATTAAAAAAATCATGTTCGCGCTCCTGTTGATTGCGCTAAGTAGCATCAATGCGCAGCGCTTAGATTTTAAAAAAATCACAGTAAAAGATGGTTTGCCACAGTCAGATGTTTTTGATGCTCTGCAAGACAACATTGGCTATATGTGGTTTGCCACACAAGGAGGTGGTATCGCTCGCTATGATGGAAAAGAGTTTAAAGTATATGATGAGAAGAAAGGCTTACTGTCGAATTTTGCAAATGCACTATTTTTAAAAAATGATAGCCTATTGGTTGGAACACATCATGGGTTATCTATCTACTACAAAGAGAAATTCACAAATTACAATGCTCCAAAAATTAACAAACTATGTGATCTCAATGGCACCCTATATTTAGCTACGGAAGAGGGTGTGTATGCACTTAAAAAAGGATATATAGCTCCTGTCAATATCAATGTGCAGATGGATGTATCTCCAATAAAAAACATCACCTATTTTGACTCCTTTTATTGGATAGAAGCACGAAATCAGGTATGGAAAACGAGAACCCTAGCAACACCAAGGTCTATTCGAAGAGCAACGAACGGAGAACGTGCCATGTATATTAAAAAACAGCACGGGATACGAATTCAGTACGCCAATCATCCGGCAATGAAAAGATCAAAGCTCATCAAAGTCTACAGAGATAAACAGCAAAATACATGGCTACTCACCAAGGAGAATGGAGTCTACCAATCAATTCCAACGAATTTTAAACATTACACACATTCAAACACAACACCTATAGGGAACATTTCTGCGTTGCACACGAAAGACAATACTGTTTGGTTTTCTAACAGTGCACAGCTATTTAAAAGTGATAGTACCGGAATTCAAACCATAGATAAGACAGCAAAATTCGAAGTCACTTCTATCACCACAGATTTAGAAAATAATCTCTGGATAGGCTCTAAAAAAAAGGGGATTTTTATCTTTAGAAAACCCAAAGATTCGCTAGCTTCCCAACCCTATAAAATTGAACGATTGCATGTTGGCAATGGGCTTCCAAATGACGAAATACGACGAATACAGCTGCATAAAGATACGATTTGGGTTGTCACAAAAGATGCAGGGATTTTAAAACTCACCTATGACTTTGAGCGAGGATTTGTAAAATATATTCGAAGATTTCATAAGAACAATGGTTTAAGAGAACACGCCATCACCACAACTGTGCTGCACAACAATGCGCTTTGGTACGGAACAAAGACAGGAGGCTTAGGCTATATCAAAGAGAATAGCGTTACGCATTATTCAAAAATACTTGGTCAAAGCACAACAATACAAAGCATTGCTTTTCAAAATGACCAACTATATCTAGGAACCTTAGGTATGGGAATTTGGACAGGAAATATAAGTGAAATTCAAAAGTTAAGACCATTAAACAACACGAAGCTAACCTCTTTAAATTGCTATCAGTTACTATTTGATAACAGCGGGTATTTATGGCTTGGAACAGAAAAAGGATTGGATCGAATAGCATTAAAAAACAAGGACGTTTCTAAAGTAACACACTACAACCAAAATGATGGATTTATAGGCATTGAGACAAGTCGAAATACCGCTGTTAAAACAACTTCAAACCAATTATGGTTTGGCTCAAAAAATGGAATCTCAACCTATCTTGGTACTGCCAATAATGAACCCGATAGAACGCCTATAATTTCTTTTGAAAAGATAGCGGTAGATTATCAACCAATAGCACTGCTAAACAATTCAAGAACAGCGAACTATTACCAACTCGCCTCTGAACAAAATAACATTTCATTTACCTATAAAACGGTAGACCTGCAACAGCCTTACAGGACAGAATATCAATGGTCTTTAAATGGCAGTGCCAGTCCATGGACAACAGACAACAGTGTTCATTTCTCCAATCTAAAACCAGGGTATTACACCTTTAAAGTAGTCTCTAGAAACGGAAATAAAACGAAAAGTGAATCAAAACAATTCCCTTTCGAAATTGCCCAACCACTTTACAAAAAAGGCTGGTTCATAGGACTCGTAATAGGAGTTATCATTCTCATAATACTCCTTTTTATAACGTCATACATCGAACGTTTAAAGGAGAAAAATACTGAAAAGATCATCCAACTTACTCAAAAGAATCGGATGTTAAAATTAGAGCAAAAGGCATTGCAATTGCAAATGAATCCTCATTTTATTTTTAACGTCCTCAACGGAATTAAAGCGCTTGGAACCAAAAATAACACAACTGAATTTAACCATACCATACAGGCCTTTTCAAACTTATTGCGGAGTATTTTAAACAATTCTAGAGCTGAAGAAATTAGTTTAGCTGAAGAAATTAGTACCTTAAAAAATTATTTAGAACTCTCAAAAAGCATGAGTCCTGTGTTATTTTCTTATCAGATTAAAGAAGTCACAGATGGCTTGGACACTGCTGAAATATTGATTCCACCGATGTTAGTGCAGCCCTTTGTAGAAAACTGCATTGAACACGGATTTAAAGGGCTTACTCATATTGGAAACATAGCTATTTCCTTTCGTGTGAATGGAAGAACATTATGTTGTTCTGTTATCGATAATGGAGTCGGCTTGAAAAAATCGAGCACGGTTCATAAGCATCATAATTCGGTAGCACTAGCTGTAACAAAAGAACGCATCAATAGCTTTTCGGAAAAAGCCTTCTTTGTTTGTGAAGAAATCATAAAAGACAACCAAGTAATTGGTACAGAAGTAGCATTTACAATTCCTTTAAAAACAGATTTTTAGTATGCAACAAACAGCCGTATTAGTGGACGATATGCCACAAGCTTTAGAAATGTTAGCCAACGACATTTCCAGGAAACATCCTGAGCTAACTATAATTGGGAAAGCCACAAGCGTGGTCTCAGCTGCCAAATTACTACGCAAACAGCAACCCGATATTCTATTTCTAGACATCATGTTAGGCGATGGAACGGGATTTGATCTACTTGAAATATTTCCTGAGTTATCAGCAAAAATTATCTTTATCACGGCTAGTGATGCATTTGCTATTAAAGCTTTTAAATTTGCCGCGATTGATTATGTGTTAAAGCCTTATACTGATGATGACTTGAGTCTTGCCATAAAAAGAGCACTTCAGTACGTACAACCTCAAAAAAAACAACTCACTGTTCTGCAAGAGTCTATAGCACATCCCTCAATGATTCCTGAAAAGATTTCATTACACACCTTAGACAAAATTGTAGTGGTCTCCTTAGAGGATATTATAAGATGTAAATCTGACAACAACTACACCACATTCTACTTTAAAAACGGAAACAAATTAATGGTTACGAAGACCCTCAAATATTTTGCTGATTTATTAAAGGAAAGTCATTTTTTAAGAGTGCATCAGAGTCATCTATTAAACACAAAATACATCAAAGAATATATAAAATCTGATGGTGGATATCTCGTTCTAAAAGATGGAAATACAGTACCCGTATCTGTTCGAAAAAGGACAAAAGTATTGGAAATTTTGAATGCTATTTATTAGTTTCGCAAACCAAAAAAAATTGACATGAACAAAAGTAAATTGCTATTGCTATCGGTATTCTTTTCGCTAACGCTATATGCACAACCACACATCAAAGGAAGGATAGAGATTGACAGAACATTAGGAATTATAAAATGTACGTTTACACTTTCTAAAATCCCGGAAATTGAAGGGTATTCCATACTCTTAAACAAAGGAATGAATATTACCTATATTAAAGACGCTAAAGGACAACTAATTGATTACAATGGCTATTACAATGGTACGATGAAAGGAGAAGCAATCGCTTATACATTGGGAAGCAGCGCCTCATCTCCAAAAAAGCTTCCATCTACATTTTTTATAGACTATGTCGGAGCTTTCCCAGTTTATAAAAAAGAGTACAATTCCTTTGACTTTAAAGGCAATATTGCCATCAACGAGAAAACATTGAGAGCTGCAGAGCAAACAAAATGGTATCCTGTACTCTATGATACTAAAAATGATAAAGTAATTCATAGCTATACCTACGACCTACTAATCAAGACCAAAGAAAGTAGTACTGTTTTTATCAATGGAAGTGCTCCTAAGAAAGGTACTGAGATACAATTAAGTTCCACAAAAGCGCATCCCTTACTTCTATTTATGGGAGACTATAATTATATAGGTTATCAGGGGGATTATATTCTAAACTCCGATATCAGTGAAGAAACGTCAAAATTTATTTTCAAAAACATCGAAGAAATCAAGAACTACTATGCCACACGTCTAGAAATGGCTTTTACAGATCATATTTACATCATAAACCACGAAAGTGTTAACAAAAGAAAAAAAGGTTCTAGTTGGGGATTTAACACCTATCCTGCCTTTGCATTTACAGGACTTAACTTTAAAGACTTAGTTTCTGAAAGCAATCGTTTTTCTGAAGGGACTTTAAAGTTTTTCGGACATGAATTTGGACACAATTATTTTGGAAATAATGTAATGTCGGGTCCCCTCAGTTGGTTCTGGAGTGAATCATTTGCTGAGTATCTATCTTTTGGAGTTGCCTTAGATTTAGGTAGTAATTCATTTCTTAAAGATGTACTCTTGTACCATGCTAACGTAGTCAAAGAGGGAACTTTTACTCCATTAAGTAAGATTAAAACTAAAAAGGAAATAGGAGAAAAATATCGATATTCTTTAGGAGCTCTATTACTACAATGTTTTGAAGATGACTTTGGAAAAAAGCATATGAATACCATTATTAAAGCGTTGTTAAAAACTTCAGCATCAGAAACGCTTAGCTTAAACTCTTTTAAAAGAGCAGCACTAAACAGCGGCATTGACAAAAGAGCGTATGAGAAGTTTCACAAGATGTACATAGCTAACAAAAATTTTAAAGAACATATCGTCAAAAGAATTGAGGAGGATTATGGTTCTAAATAATATGGACATAAATCAGTCTGCGAACAGATTCAATTGCGCTTAGCCCTCAACAGGTTAAACTCATTTTAAAAAACACTTCTTTTGGAAGTTTTTTTTAGTGACTGATTTTTGCCTAAAAGTCTACACGAAATTTATAAATATCTAGAACTACTTTCTATTTTCCTTTCAAATACTACTATTTTTTTTGTAATTTCCAATGTAAGTAGTAACAGAACTGTTCGTGGCTCTTGCCCTACCCACTTCTTTATTTTAGTGTACATAACTTATTTTTTGGTTCTCATTTTCGCTGTGGTTTACCATCAATATCCTCACGATTTTTGAGAGAGAAAGTGCCTATAAAAAACCACTAAATTGTATGTATAAATTCCCTTTAATTGAATTAAATTCTAACCATATCCAAGTGAAAGCTCTCCTTGGAAGAAAAAAATGAAATGAGCACTACCACTATTACGAATAGTAATTATTTAGGAGAAGCTCGAACAAACTAGTTACTATATCAAAAAAAGAAGCTCAATTAAAACTAAAAAAACAATCTATGAATATTTTATACTTAAATCCGCTCTCTTATGCAGGCTATAATCAAGCCTTTGCGAACTCTTTAAAAGACTACAAATATGACACGACTCAGCTAGATGTAGCCTCATTACAAGTAACAAAAGATTTGCCAGAAACACTGAATGAATTGGGGTACAGAGCATACGAAAGCCTCATTATCAATCCAACAACTCAAGTAGCACGGCTAGGAAGTCTAGCAACAGTTCCAAAAAGATATGATGCCATGGTTATTGGCTGTTTTTATGATCCTGCTCTCATTGAATCACGAACCATTTCGGGCAACATGCATGTTATTGGCCCCTGTCAAGCCTCTTGCCAAATAGCGACTAATCTAGGAAACAAATTTTCAATTATTATAGGCATGGATTATTGGGAAGATCAGATGAGGAGCACTGTATGTGATTATGGCTATAAAGAACAATTAATTTCTTTTGAGAATATTAATATCCCAGCAAGTCAATTACCTGTAGACTCGAATAAAACATTAAATGCCATTGTTCAAGCAGCCGCAAATGCTGTTCAGAAAGGTGCTGAAGTCATTATTCTAGGTTGTACATTAGAAACGGGGACCTATTTGAAAGTCGAAGAATATTTAGAAGCTGCCCTCAAAAAAAGAATTCCTGTGATTGATCCATCTATAACTGCTTTAAAAACAGCGGAACATATGGCGATGAATCCGTTTTGGAATTTAAGTAGAATACATGGTATGGAAGCTCCATCTGAGGCAGACTTAACAAAATACAACATATTTCAAACAGCCTATGAATTGGCAAATATTGTAAGTGTATAAACTATGTTTGATTTAATTTTACAATAGCCTTAGAAAACATCTGAATACAACTATGCTTTCACAAAAAGTGTTCAATACTATCTAACATTTCAGAGATCATCTGAAAAACAAAAAAATCCTTCTCAAATGAGAAGGATTTTTTTTTGGGTGGAAGACGGGATTCGAACCCGCGACCCTCGGTACCACAAACCGATACTCTAACCAACTGAGCTACAACCACCATATTGCGGGTGCAAATATAATTTATTTTTTACTTCTCAACAACAAAAAAATTAAATTAATTTATCTAAATTTTCTACAGCAACGTAACGTTCTGAGGTAAAAGCTTCTGCATGCGCTACACCAATTAATCTTCCTAAATCTTTTGCTCTGTAATCGATACTTTCAATAAAATTTTTACTTGTAATTGGTGTTTCTGGCTCGGTACTCTCCGGATCAAAAAACTGAGAAGCGTATGCTTGCACTGCAGCAATCTTTGTTTCCATAAACCCTGTTACGTCAACAACAAAATCTGGATCAATAGGTTTCCATTGCACATAGTGATATACTTGCTTAGGCCTCCATTTTTCTTGAACATCACCATCCATTACTGTTTCGATCTTTTGTAAACCGCTCAAAAAACAAGCATCAGACACCAATTTACTTCCTTTTGGATGATCGATATGACGATCATCAATAGCATTGCACAATACAACATCGGGCTGGTACTTTCTAATCATTTGAATAATTGCTAGCTGATGATCTTTGTCATTTGTAAAGAACCCATCTGCAAAACGAACATTTTCTCGAATCGAAACTCCTAAGATTTTTGCTGCATGTGCTGCCTCTTTATCTCTTAAATCTGCCGAACCTCTTGTTCCTAGTTCACCACGAGTTAAATCTACAATCCCTACTTTTTTACCTAAAGAGACTTCCTTTGCAATGGTTGCTCCACATCCCAATTCAACATCGTCTGGATGTGCTCCAAATGCTAATATATCTAATTTCATTTATGTATATTCTTATTTAATTAGTTCTTACAAATTCCCAAAAAGGCATATTATATAATCAAAAAAATGTTTAGTTACTGTCTGCAAAAGCAGACAACTTTTGTGTTTTTATCAAGGCTTGTTCAATGTCTGCAATTAAATCTTCGGTTTCTTCGATACCTACAGAAAAACGAATCAATCCATCGGTAATTCCTTGATTGGCTCTTTCTTCTGCTCCCATCAATGCATGCGATGCAACTGCAGGGTTCAGCACAGTACTTTCAACCCCAGCCAAACTCATAGAAGGTTTTATCAATTGCAAAGCTCTTTGAAAAGCTTGCACATCGATTCCCTCTTTCAATTCAAAAGACAGCATGCCTCCAAAACCTTTCATTTGTTTTTTTGCGAGTGCATGATCTGGATGCGATTCCAATCCAGGGTAATACACCTTTACAACATGAGAATTACTGTCTAAATACCTTGCCATTGCTAGTGCATTTTCGCTTTGACAACGCACGCGGAGATTCAAGGTTTTCAGGCTACGCTCTAACATCCAAACAGTAAAATCACTCAAGTTTCCTCCAAAATTAATCGCTGTTTTCCAAATGCGTTCCATGTGTTCGTTTGATGCTGCAACAGCACCTGCTAAAATATCTGAATGCCCACCCATATATTTTGTTGCTGAGTGAATAACAATATCAATGCCAAAATCTGCAGGTGTTTGATTGATTGGTGAGGCAAATGTATTGTCAATCATTGTT
>JBELDQ010000020.1:0-14503 GCA_042094215.1 Polaribacter sp.
TTGGCTTTGCAAAAGAAAAAAGAAGAGAACATTACAAAGTGGTCAAAAGAAAAAATAAACGATACTTATATAAAAATTAGTGACGCGTATAAATGTACGTTTGAAAAAAACTGGAGAAAAGTAAACTAAAAAGCCATGTCTGACATAACTGCCATAGAACATTTAGTAGAAAAAACGAAACTATTAAAACAAGAGATAGCGAAAGTAATCGTTGGACAAGCTGAGGCAGTGAATTATGTGTTGTTGTCTGTGTATTGTGGAGGACACTCGCTGCTCATAGGCGTTCCTGGTTTAGCTAAAACCTTGTTAGTTCAGACGGTTTCAGATACCTTAGGTTTACATTTTAAAAGAATTCAGTTTACACCAGATCTAATGCCTTCCGACATTTTAGGAAGTGAAATCTTAGATGAGCATCGTAAGTTTACCTTTATTAAGGGACCCATTTTTAGCAATATCATATTGGCTGATGAAATTAATAGAACACCGCCAAAAACGCAAGCAGCGCTTTTAGAAGCCATGCAAGAGCGCGCTGTTACCGTTGCCGGACATCACTATAAACTTGACTTGCCTTTTTATGTATTGGCTACTCAAAACCCTATCGAGCAAGAAGGGACCTATCCTTTACCAGAAGCACAGTTAGATCGTTTTATGTTTTCCATACATTTAGAATATCCAACTTTTGAAGAGGAAGTGGCTGTTGTGAAAAATACGACTTCAAATGCAACACATCAAATAGCTCCAATTTTTACGACACAAGAGATTCTCGATATACAACAATTGATACGAAGAATTCCCGTGGCAGATAATGTCGTAGAATATGCAGTCACACTCGTAACAAAAACAAGGCCTAATGCGAAAAATGCATCTGACTTTGTTCAAAAGTATGTAGATTGGGGTGCAGGGCCAAGAGCCTCTCAGAATTTAATATTAGCAGCAAAGGCGCATGCTGCCATTCATGGTAAATTCTCGCCGGATATTGAAGACGTTAAAGAAGTAGCGATTCCAATACTATCTCATCGTGTGGTGAAAAACTACAAAGCTGAAGCGGAGGGTATTTCAATTAGCAATATCATTCGCTCATTGTTGTAGTAAGAAGCCAAAAAACGATACCTCATTGTCCTAGTCGTTTTTGTTGCTTCGTTTTTACGCGTGCTTACTTGTTCTCTTTACGAAACCTCTATTAAGAGTGAAAGGATGCAGCATAACAGCATAGTTTATGCTGGGTCGAGATATTCAAAAAAGCTAAACACATTTCCGCCATATCTTTTTGAATAGCTGTAATTCATATGCGTAGAGAGATCCGTGTGTTTTGAGTGTTCAATAACAAGTAATCCCTCTTGATTTAGCAGTGCTCGATCAAAAATAAGGGTTGCAATTTTTAAAAATTGTGCTTCATCAAAATCATACGGAGGGTCTGCAAATATAACATCGCCTTTTAGAGCTGTTTTTTCTAAAAATGTGTAGACGTCGCTTTTATAGGTTGTGATGTCTAAATCTAGCTGTTTCGCTGTTTCTCGAACGTATTTGATACATCCATAATGTTTATCAATACTATAGATGTTTTTCGCACCGCGCGAAGCAAATTCAAAACTGATATTACCCGTTCCAGTAAACAAATCAATGATATCGAGGTTTTCGAAATAGTAATGATTGTTCAAGATATTGAATAAAGACTCTTTGGCCATATCTGTTGTGGGTCTGACAGGCAGGTTTTTTGGGGCTGACAATCTTTTTCCTTTATGTTTTCCTGAAATTATACGCATTTAGGGTGTGGTTATGTAATTCGTGTGATTAGAGATCGTTTCGTCAAGATCAAAAAAGGCACTGTCAATTTGAATAAAATTAATGTTCCTTATGTATTCATAGGCTAGCTGATACAGTTCTGAATTTTTTTCTATAGTTCCCATCAAAACCAATTTAAGTGTTTCCGGGTTGAGTTCTAATTGCTCTGCAGTAAAGAGTATATAGTAAATGAAATCTTCTTTTGTGTAATAGGTAAACGTGTTACAGAATAGTAATTTGGAATTGTGTATGACTACAATGTCAAAATTACCAGGGTTCACATTTACAAAGAATTGTTTCTCTGAATTGTTTTTAGCGTATGCAATTAATTTATCAATTAATACAGTTGTATGGTGCTTATAGTCAAACGTACCAAACTTTTGAAAGAAGAAATTATTAATATTTACATAAGGGATGTATACATTGTTTATTTCTAATTGGGCTAGTGTGTCAAAAGCAACAAAGTCTGTTGGTAGGGTTTTAATATTGTATTCTAAATAGGTATTTATTTCTTTTTCATCAAATAACGGCAAGGGAACCAGTGTGGAGAGATTGTTTTGATGAATTACAGTGACCTGCTCGAATTGCTGCTCGAGTACACGCGTGTTTTCTTCACACAGCAGCTCAATCTGCTCCAATAAAGCTTCGGGTGTTGATACACTTTGTTCAAAAGCACAATCAGTCAGATGCTGAACCTCTTTTGTTTCTTTGTTAAAGATACAAAAAGAAAATCCACCCAAACTAAATTGGATGGATAATGCTTTTCTATAATTATCTTTTACAATATTAGTTATCGTCTTTTTTTGCACGATCATTTTTATCATAAGATGGTGGCCAGTTTCCACCAGTTGTTACTTCACTTAAAGAACCAACAGAAACAAGTTCTCCTTTAATTTCATCGGTTGTATTTGCTTCTAATTCTTGTTTTACTAAAGAAGCATCCATGCCAGTTAAGATATCTATTTTTGCAACGCTTGCAAAGAAAACATCTACTTGTAAACCAGCTACTTTTTCTACAGTCCCTAATTGAACTGTAAATTCTTTATCAGTGTCTGGCACGCGTGCCATATTTTTATAATCTCTACCTTTAAACCTTGTCAATACAGGCTCGTAACCAATGGTATCTGTAACTCTTTTTTCTACATCAACCATAATCGGTTGCCATCTTGTTCCTTTATTTACTTTCTCTACAACAGTTGTCGTATTTGTTAGTGCCAATTGTGCAGTGTCTATAAACTGAATCAATCCGCTAATGCTATCAGCATATTTCCCTGTTACTTCTTTATGAGCAATTTGTCCATCTCTAATCATTTTTAACTGCTCAATAACTTTTACATAAACTATTTTCTTGTTTTTATGAAAATTAATTGGTTTCATAACACCATCATAAATTTTCCAAGTTAAAAGAATAGCTAGTACTAATAAGAGTATAGAAATTAAGGGTCTTAACTTTAATGGTAAATACTTTACAATTAAAAAAGCAGTAATACCGGTAACGATAACCGCGGCAATAATAGTGAATAACATTCGTATAGATTTTAAATTGGTTATTCGCAAATCTACAATTTTTTTTTAAGCATAAAAATTTTTAAGCATAAATCAATTCTTATCTTTGAATTTTGATTTTTTATGATAGAAACACCATCAGCATTTTACAAAGAATTACTTCAAAAGTTCCCCTTCGAGCCAACACAGAAACAGCGTCAATTGCTAAACGATTTAACAACGTTTATTTTTGACACCAATGAGAGGTCATTATTCTTACTCAAAGGGTATGCAGGTACCGGAAAAACCACCACGATTAGTACCGTAGTAAATTCGTTATGGAAGGCAGGACATAAAGCCGTATTACTTGCTCCAACAGGTAGAGCTGCGAAAGTAATTTCTGGATACTCGAAACGACAAGCATTCACCATTCACAAGAAAATTTATTTCCCGAAGAAGCAGCAAAATGGTTCAGTAGATTTTGTCATGCAACCCAACAAGCATAGCAACACTATTTTTATTGTAGATGAGGCCTCTATGATCCCTGACACCCGGACCAACGGAAAATTGTTTGAAACGGGCTCTTTGCTAGATGATTTGATTAAGTATGTCTATGCAGGGAAGAAATGTAAACTTGTTTTTATAGGAGATACGGCTCAGCTACCTCCGGTAAAATTAAATGTGAGTCCTGCTCTTGAGGCCCGGACTTTAGAATTAGACTATCATAAAGAGGTTACAGAACTTGAATTGGATGAAGTAATGCGTCAGCATGAAAATTCTGGGATTTTAGCCAATGCTACGCACTTGAGGATGCTTATAGACAATGATGCTACTAATTTTCAATTCGATCTCAACTTTACAGACATCATTCGGTTAGAGGATGGATATGATATTGAAGACGCCATTACAAGTGCCTATGACAATGCTGGGGTTGAAGATACTGCCTTTATTGTGAGATCTAATAAAAGAGCCAATCAATACAACCAGCAAATACGCACAAAAATCCGCGGACAAGAAAATGAAATTTCAACAGGGGATTATGTCATGGTTGTGAAGAATAATTATTTTTGGTTGAAAGATTCTTCGGAGGCGGGATTTATTGCAAATGGCGATATTTGTGAGGTGACGAGAATCAATTCAATTAAAGAGTTGTATGGTTTTCGCTTTGCAGAAGTAGCAGTTAGAATGATTGATTACCCGAATCAAAAACCTTTCGAAACTGTATTGTTGTTAGATACTTTGACCAGTGAGTCACCTTCGTTAACTTATGAAGAATCTAACAAATTGTATCAAGCAGTGCGAGAAGATTTTGCCCACGAAAAGTCTAAGTATAAACAGCTATTAGCTATAAAGAGCAATAAGTTTTTCAATGCCTTGCAAGTTAAATTTTCATATGCAATGACCTGTCATAAGTCGCAAGGAGGCCAATGGAAAACGGTTTTTATTGAGCAGCCGTATTTACCAGATGGTATCAGTACAGAATATCTAAGATGGTTGTATACCGCAGCAACAAGAGCACAGGAAACCTTGTATTTAATCGGGTTTAAAGACGAGAATTTTATCGATTAGTTAAAGTAATATCCAACATACAGACTGCCATAAGTATTGCTTTTAGAAGCCCTTAAGCTTTTTAGTTTCTTGGTGTGAAAATGAAAGGTATACCCATACTGAAACCTTCTGTAGTAATAGGTATAGCCTAAAGCTAATGAAAAATGAAAAGGCATGACATCAAAAGTAACGGTACTTGAATTGTTTAGCATACTGCCTTCAATTGTTGCATCGTAAGCTGTGTATGTGATCACGGGCTTTATGTGAAAGAATGACTCCGGGTTGTTATGAGTAGATTTGGTATTTAAGTTGGTATTAAAAGCGACTGAATTTGACGATTTTTCAAGTTTTTTTGTTCCAATTCTCGCATATACACCCGTAGAAATATCAGTAAAAACAGTCCCTATTTTCAATTCGTTAAAACTATGTAAGTCAAAATAAGAAGAACGCAGTTTCGGTAGATCCTTGAGGTATGTAGTATTTACATTGATTGCAAACGCATTGTCTATTTGATGTTCCCATCCACGAGCTTCAGGATAATTATAGATTCCATGTATGAAGTTCTGAAGTTCCTCTGCTTTCGCAAGTGAGCCTATAATGCCTGCTTGAATGGATATTTTCAATATGTTTTGAGATGTATAAACACGACTTTGACCATACTCGGCATATGCATATCCTGCAAAGGGTCTATCATGAGTACGTGCAACAGGTAGTAATGCCGTGCGGGGTGTGTACATCATATGTCCTATTTGATAGGAATGAATTTTTTTTTCTAATCGCTCATTTTTAGCGTCAGATACTGTGTTAAGTGTTACAAACAAGCCATTTGTATAGTAACGGTCTCTATAGGTTGAGGTGTACAAATCATTGTCTGTTAATAGACTTATTTGTTTAGAAAAAGTGTTTTGAGAAAAGCTCTGAAAAGAGAGCGTGACAAATACCAATACAAAGAGAATACGCATGAGGACGAATATAAAATATATTCATGAATATCGCGTGTTTTTGTGCTGTGATTTACCATTTTTTTTGTAAGTTTAAGATTGATTAAAATTTGATTTTTTAGATGAATAAAAACGAATTACTTTCTTTTGAAGAGGTGCAAAACATCAGTACTAAGGAAGAACTCATCAAGGTTCTTAAAGAGAAAAAAACACCTTTTGCAAAAATTGAAGCCACTCTTATATATGAAAATGAGTTGCGCGATTTGCAAATAGAATTGGTCAAGTTGCAAAGGTGGATTGTGAAAACAAACAAGCGCGTTGCTGTAATTTTCGAAGGTAGAGATGCTGCTGGGAAAGGAGGTAATATTAGACGTTTTATGGAGCATTTAAATCCGAGAACATCACGATTAGTTGCCTTAAATAAACCTACCACTGTTGAAAAAGGGCAGTGGTATTTTCAGCGTTATATTAAAGAGTTGCCCAACCCAGGAGAGCTCGTGTTTTTTGATAGAAGCTGGTATAATAGAGCTGTTGTTGAACCTGTAATGGGTTTTTGTGAGAAACAGCAGTATAAAGAATTTATGACTCAAGTTCCTGAGTTCGAACACATGCTTTATGAAGATGGTCTTATTATTATTAAGTTTTGGTTGTCTATTTCTAAAGACGAGCAATTAAAAAGGTTTGAAGCAAGAAAACGAACCCCGCTCAAGCGATGGAAGTTTAGTCCGGTTGATAAAAAAGGACAAGTATTGTGGGATTCGTATACCCATTATAAAGAAGAAATGTTTAGCAAATCACATACCACCTATAGCCCTTGGATGATTGTAAAAACAAATAACAAAAAAGTAGCGAGGTTAGAATCTATTCGACATGTACTATCTCAATTCGACTACGAGGGAAAAAATTTAGCAAGCACGAGCTTGTTGCCCGATCCAAACATTGTGATGCGTTATTTTAGATCGGCACATCAAATAGATTAATTATGGAGACAACAGATACCGCACTGATAGAAAAGAAAATAAATTCTAAAAAAGGCTTATTAGCGTTAGTTGCTAAAGAGCCCATAAATATAGAAAGAGCCATACGCTATGTAGATTACGAGAGAAAATTAGAGAAACTACAAGTAGAATTGATCAAGCTCCAAACGTGGGCTATCACCAATAATGAACGTATTGTTGTTCTTTTTGAAGGGAGAGATGCTGCCGGTAAAGGTGGTGCTATTCGCAGAATTACAGAGCGTATCAATCCTAGACATATGCGTATTGTAGCATTGGCAAAGCCCACAGAAGATGAGCAAAGTCAGTGGTATTTTCAGCGATATGTGAAACAACTACCGAAAGCAGGTGAAATGGTTTTTTTTGATCGTAGTTGGTACAACAGAGCTGTGGTAGAACCTGTAAATGGATTTTGCTCAAAGGAGGCCTATGAGGTATTTATGAATCAGGTGAATGATTTTGAACGTATGATTACTGAGTCTGGAACCTATTTGGTTAAAATATACATGTCTATTTCTAAGAAAGAACAAGAAAAGCGCTTTGTAGATATCAAGAGCAGTCCATTAAAACAGTGGAAAATGACAGCGGTAGATGAAAAAGCACAAGAGCTTTGGGATGATTATACAACCTATAAAAAAGCGATGTTTGCAAGAACAGATACAACAGAATCTCCTTGGAAAGTAATACGAGCCAATAGAAAAACCGATGCAAGAATACATGTTATAGAACATATACTAAAAAAAATACCTTATGACAAGAGTATAGATGTATAGCTAAGTGCAATATATTTTTTCTCATTTTTAACGGTCGTATCAATTGATCTATCTATTTTTGCACAGCATAAATAGACCAAGACAGGTTGTATATAAAACAATAGATATCATGAATTTTTGCGTGGGAGACATGGCTTCTGTATTAGACGATGTTGTAAAAGGACAAGTAACTAACATTGAAGGCACTACCATTTATATTAAGGATGCTTCAGGGATGGAGTTTTCGTATAAAGCATCAGAGCTTGTAAAGATAGATAGTGATCAACAGCAATTGCTTAGGTATAACGAAGCAAGCAATCATCTACTAGAAAGCAAGCTTGCTGAAGTTCCGAAAAGGCGGACTTCTATCTTTAAGAAAACTAAAAAGGAGGTTGTTTTTGAAGTAGACTTACACATCCATAAACTTGTTAAATCATCAAAAGGACTTGATAATTTTGATATGTTAAATTTGCAAATAGATACCGCAAAGAGGAAATTAGAATATGCAATTCAAAAAAGAATTTCTAAGGTGGTGTTTATACATGGGGTAGGAGAAGGAGTCTTGAAATCTGAGTTAAAATTTCTTTTACAGAAATATCCCGTAAAGGTATACGATGCGTCTTATCAGAAATATGGTCTAGGTGCCACAGAGGTGTATATTTTTCAAAATCCGCAATAATTCTTATTTTACTTCAATGAAATCAATTTATTTAGACAATGCCGCAACAACTTCTATAGACCCAGAAGTAATTGAAGTGATGTCTCACTCCATGGCAACAAATAACGGCAATCCATCATCCATGCATCAATTTGGAAGAAAAGCGAAAGCGGCTGTTGAGCAGGCTCGAAAAAATATAGCGAAGCATTTTAATGTAAGTGCAAGTGAACTCATATTTACAGCTGGTGGAACAGAAGCAGATAACTTAATTCTACACAATGCGGTACGAAATTTAGGTGTAGAGGTAATCATCACTTCAAAAATAGAGCATCATGCCGTATTGCATACCTGTGAGCATCTCAAACGAGTACATGATACTGCCATTCTATATGTTGATGTAGATGCCCATGGAGACGTTGATTTACAGCATTTAGAAAGCCTATTAAAAGACAACGAGGCTGCTAAATGTCTGGTGAGTTTGATGTATATTAACAATGAGATTGGCAATATCATGCCAATCGATGCTGTCTGTGCTATTTGCAAGCAATACGATGCGTTATTTCATTCAGATACAGTACAAGCCATTGGTCATTATCCTATTGATCTTCAAAAAACACCTGTAGATTTTATTGTGGCAAGTGCGCATAAATTTCACGGTCCGAAGGGAGTGGGTTTTGCGTACTTTAAAAAAGGTTTTGGCATAGCACCAATGTTGCATGGAGGAAATCAAGAAAAAGGCGCTAGATCAAGTACAGAAAATGTACATGGTATTTTAGGCATGGAAAAAGCATTAGCGATGGCTACTGTTACCATGCAAAGAGATACAGCGCACCTAAAAGCATTGAAAACTCATTTTATTTCATCCTTAAAAGCGACCATTCCAGCGGTATGTTTTAATGGCAACTCTGAAGTATTGTCTAAAAGTAGTTATACGATTTTGAGCGTGCGTTTTGCAGAGGCGAATGACATGTTGTTATTTACATTAGACTTAAATGGAATTGCAGTTTCTGGAGGAAGTGCATGCCAGAGCGGTAGTAGTAAAGGCTCTCATGTATTGGATGAAATTTTATCAGATACGGAGTCCAATGCTATGTCTGTTCGGTTTTCTTTTAGTAGAACAACCACACTGCAAGAAATAGATGCTACTGTGTTAAAACTAAAAGAGCTACTTGTGTAAGTAGCTCTTTTAATTGTATGCAATGAGATAATTCCTATTTGAGAATTATTTTTTTAGAAATTACTCCTGCAGTAGCTGTAAATACTCTGACTAGATATACAGCAGGTGCTAATTCGGCAACAGAAAGTCTCGTTTCATTTTGATTGGTTGTTTGTTTCCATTGTTTTACTTCTTGTCCAATTGTATTGTACAATGCAATTTTTGAAATTGTTGCACGCGTCGTATTTTTCAAGACGATGTCTTTGGTGGCATTGTCAGCATAGATGGTAAGGTCATTGGCAATGATTACATCATCAATGTCTAATGCAGATCCTCCAAAGATAAGGGCAAATCTATCGGTATACGTACCTCTAGGCAAGTTGAGCTCTTTTGGAGTTTCAAGATTGAATACTTGTCCGGTCAATAAATCAACTAGATATACATTGTATCCATCCATGTCTGTTGTGTCATCTAAGCTTATAGTAACAGGTGCATCGGTATCAATGGCAAGCCCTAATGGAATTTGCATTTGTGCGGCCAATTCACCAACACCTGCAATCACAAGTTTCTCCTCTATTTCTGAGAAGTTCCAATAGATATCAGTGGCTTGTATGTCGAAAATACTACTGTCATAACCACTGTCATAAGCGAATGTATGGCCTGCCTTAAAGTTGAGTCCTAATTGTCTATGTATAGATACATTATTAACATTTTTATAATCGAAGCCTAGCTTTAAAGTGGGGATACTCTCGGGCGTAGAACTTCCTTTAAAAAAGTAGTTGTTTGTGCTAGCACTTCTTTGTGAATTTTCAAAAGAAAAGGTACCTCCTTTATTATTTGGTGTAGAGACAAAGAAACCTTGTCCTACCGCAATATCTTTTGGTGGTGCTTTATAGCTGGCATCTCCCAATCCTGCAGTTCCCTGTGTTATAGAATTTGCTGCGACTCCCATGGCTTCATTACGTTGCGAATAACCGCCATAATAACCCGTTCGGCGATGACCTTCGGCAACACCACTTTCAATAGTTTCTCCTGTATGTTCCCAGAAGTACAAGGTTCCGTCGATAACATCGCTGTTGTCTTGAATAAATTTTTCGGAATTTAAGGTACTTGGATAGGGATTTCCTACTAATGAAGTAGTCCCTGCGGTTACTGTTTTTGAAATACTACCGTCGTTAGGACTTCCTACAAATGTAAAATTCTGAGGAACCCTTCCGGTACTTTTCATGGTGTATCCATCGCCAATATTGATAGCGCCTATTTCTTCTTTTCCTACCCAATCATTTACTGTTGTACCGTTTGAAAAGCTCGATATCCATACGTTAGAGATCGTGATAGGATTTGTTGGTGCACCATTGTACGAGTTTGATATAAAATTAATCTCTTTAGGAACAGAGTTCTCTGAAGTAGGCGTCGTTCCATCTTTCATAACATCAGCCACGGTGAAGGTGGTATTTCCTCTAGCTGCTACCACCGGAGAGCTCCAATAGTGATATCTGTATACAGTGGGAACTCTTGCTTGTTGGTCTCTGTATAATTTTCCATTACCTTGTACATTGGAAATGCCTGTGTGTGTTTGAACAAACTGTGCATCTCCTAACAATCTAATTTCTCCTTCGAAAATAAAATCTTCATCAAATTCAAAATTATTTCCGTCTGAAATAACAAGCTTTGTAGCTGGTTTTATCCATAAACATTCTACCTGCGCGTTATTTGTTAACGTCACATTATTTAATGAACTCTCTGCGTCAATGACTACAATCTTATCGCGATCTGCAGCTGTGTTACTCGGTGCGTCATTAGGTCCTGAGCCACCCATCCAAGAGGCTGTATCTCCATTCCAAAAGATGCCGTTTATTTCTGCGTATGTAAAATATTTAGTGCCATTAAAATCATAATTCGCTGTCAAATGATTGGTGCCATTGATGTTTTTAGAAGTTAGAGGAATATGCTTTACATTGGTGTTGAATGTAGCGTCGTCTGCAACTTTTAAGACCTTTACAGTATTGGCTGTATTAAGTACATTGTTGATGTTAAAGGTACCTACAGTTGCCTCGGTAATGGCCACTTCTACAGCGCCAATAGTCCCTGTTTCAACAATTTTCCAAACCCTGTCTAATTGCTCCTCTGGAGCACAGACAAGTGATTTTGAAGTTGAATTTGTCAGCGCTGCGTTGTTGTTACCCCAAACTAGAAAGGATTTGTTTGCATTGATAGCGCTATTATTTGCAGCATTACTGGCAGCGATGCTTGAAAGTCCTATAGTGACTACTGCATCGTTGTTGATAGAGCGAGCTTGTTTCTGTGTAAGAAGCATGTTGTCATCTCTTCCAATAGCAGCAATATCATTGTGATAGGTACTATTGGCCGATTGGTCCCAAACAACCGTACTCAAATCTTCTAAGACATAATCTCCTTCTGAAATGGTTCCATTACTATCTGTAAAGTCTAGTGTGATTCCGTATTTAAGCGCTAAATACGACTGTATTTGTTGCTGTCTTTGGCTTGAAGGAACCGAGGTGTATACCATAATTTCAGCAATCTCTCCATTCATAAAGGAGTTTCCATTTCTACTTCCAATGAAGGCATTTCCATTGTCTCCGCCATAGGTTCCTGTATTATTGTTTGAGTCTAGTTCTAAACCATCTCGATATACAGCTGTTCTGTTTCCAGAAGGAGTAGCGGTACTATTGTCATAACCAGCATTCCAAATATGAAAGGTATTGTTCGAACTTCCATAAGGTGTATTTAATGTGTTTCCTCCAACACCAGGCGTAAACGAGAGGTTATTACCGTTTGGTGCAATCAATGAAATGACATTGCTACCATCCACATCGTGTGAGAATAGATTGGCAGCTGTGGTTCCAGAAGTTCGTGTTCCCACGGCATAAATCCATAAAGAGCTGTACGCATTGTTGGCAGTATTACCAAAAATACCATTGGTTATTTGATAGTTTTGATTGCTGCCATTCAACACTGTAGTCGGATTAAAGTTCACTCCATTGGCATTAATGCTTGGCGCATTTGTTCCCGTAGCGTTTTGAGCAGTCCCTGCCTGATCGAGCCAAGTAGAAGAACTGAGTCCAATATCGCCTCGCAACCAAAGTATGTGTCCGTCAGCAATGGCAGCAGTTCTGTCATCATCGGTATCTCTATAATCGACATCATTAAAATCATCGGCTCCGTTGCCCTGATCTACATAGGCCACACTTGCATCAGAGTCTTCATCGGGTAGTACTGTTAAAGGATTGTCGATCTCATCATTCACATCCATGTCATTCACGTCACTACCTTCAAAAGCATTGTCTAATCCATCATTATCGGCATCAATTCCGCTAAGGGTATTTGAGGTACCATTTTCAAAAATATCAGCAAGACCATCACCATCAGCATCGGTATCTAAGTAATCAGGCGTTGTATCGGCATTGTTGCCAATGAGTGTGTCTGTATTTTGCGGAGTAAGTCCGCCAGCATAATTGTCATCTACACCATCATTATTGGCATCGGTAATGCCCGTTCCTATGCCACTAGGGGCGATGTATGTATTAGTGGCTTGTGCTTCAACATTGTCTGGAATCCCATCATTGTCAGAATCAATATCGAAGGCATTGCTGATGCCATCACTATCTGCATCCCCGGTACCTTCTACGGTATCTAAAATTCCATCATTATCATCATCCAAGTCAATGGCATCAACAATGCCGTCTTTGTCATTGTCTAATACCACAGAAATATCTCTATAATCTACATCTCCTGCAGCGCCGGCATCATTGTCTTCATCTAAAAGGGTGTTTTTTGGATCGTCAATTTCGTCATTAACATCATAGGCTTCACCAGCAGATGCGTCAGACCCTTCATAGAGGTCATCCAGTCCATCACCATCTGAGTCGGTTCCAAGCGTGCCTGAATTCACAACAATACCACTTTCAACGGTGTCAGATGTTCCATCGCCATCAGCGTCAGTATCTCTATAATCTGGAGTACTGTCTGCATTGTTGTTCAATGCAGTATCTGTGTTCACAGGTACGATTCCTGTTGGATTAAAGCTATCATTGTTTTCATAGGCACTATCAACACCATTGAGTCCTACAGTTCCGGTTTGTAAGGCATATCCTGAAGTTGTTTGTCCTTCAATATTATCTGGAATTCCGTCATCATCTGTATCAATATCTAGGTAATCAGGGGTTGTATCTGAGGCTGTGGTCACCATTGGAGTGGTACCCGCTGAAGTTGCATTGTCTGTGTTGTTATCGTCTGCATCAAAACGATCATCCAAACCATCATTATCATTGTCATTACCAGATAAGGTAAGGATTCCTGTTGAGGCTTGCGATTCAATGATGTCTAGAATACCATCTCCGTCAGCGTCTAGATCCAATGAATTGATGATACCATCGCCATCAAAATCGCCATTTCCTTCAACAGTATCTAAAATACCATCATTGTCATCATCAATATCTACAGCATCTACAACACCATCGCCATCTGTATCAGATCCAATGACATTGTCTCTATAATCTAAGTCTCCACCTGTTAATACGTCTGTATCTGCATCTATCAATCCAGTTGTTTTTGGATCATTGATGCCATCGTTAACAACGAATCCATCATTGAGAGTTCCATTTTCATAGGCATTGTCTAATCCATCTCCATCGGTATCTGCCCCTGTAAAAGAAGGGTTTCCTGTGCGTCCTTCTGCGTCATCATTGGTCGCATCATCATCTGCATCAGGATCTCTATAATCGGGCAAGGCATCACCATCTGTATTCACGATACTGGTAGAGAGCCCAGTATTTGCATAAGAGTCATTAAAACTATAGGCACTGTCCATTCCGTTTGCTCTTGTGACATTGTTTGGAGCAATATAGGTTAAGGTTGGTTGTGCTTCAATATTGTCAGGGATTCCATCATTGTCTGAATCGATGTCTAAATAATCAGGGATGGCATCGGTATTGGTAAAGCTACCATCTGTATTGATCAATTCTCCTGTTGTAATTCCATTTGAGCCATTTGCTCCATTGAGGTCATCATCATAGGCGTCATCCAAACCATCATTGTCAGCATCAACGCCAAGTTTTGCAATAAAGCCTGCATCAGATTGTGCTTCAACATTGTCTGTAAGTCCGTCATTATCTGAATCAATATCCAAATGGTTAAAAATACCATCACCGTCGGTGTCTATTTCT
>JBELDQ010000020.1:14603-17721 GCA_042094215.1 Polaribacter sp.
GTCTAGAATCCCATCATTGTCATCATCGATATCCACAATATCGGGAATTTTATCGCCATCGGTATCGAGCCCATCGACATCATCACGGTAGTCTAGGTCTCCTCCGGTAGTTACATCAATATCGGTATCTGTTAAGGTTGTTGACGGGTTTGTGATGCCATTGGTTGCATCAAAATTAGAAACATCGTTGTTGTCAGTAGCATCATGGTTGTTGTTCAATCCATCAAAATCAGTATCATTGTTGCTAATCACATTGCCCAAACCACTTTCATCCAAATCTAGAGTTCCATCATTGTCTGCATCTGTATCTCTATAGTCAGGTGTGTCGCTATTGTCTGTATTTACAGGAGTCAATGCAGTAGGGGTATAGCTGTCTATATTTTCATAAGCACTGTCTACCCCATTGATTCCAACCTCTCCTGAAGGAGCGGTGAAGCCTAATGTAGTTTGTGCTTCGATTGTGTCAGGAATACCATCCTGATCTGAATCGATGTCTAAATAATCTGGATTGTCATCAAATCCAATGCCCGTATCAGTATCTGTTAATGGGAGGTTTGAGATACCACTGTCATTGGTGTCTTCATAAATATCATACAATCCGTTGGCCCCTACAGCACCACTTGGTACCACAAAAGATGCACCTTGTGCTTCTACATTGTCTAATATACCATCGTTATCAGCGTCTAAGTCTAAGTGATTTGGTATGCCATCTCCATCAAAATCGTATGCATCTGGAACACCATCGTTGTTATTGTCTGTCAAGGCACTTGTATCGAGGTAATTTGGGATTCCATCAGCATCATCATCAGCACTTGGATTGTTTCCATTTTCAACGGTGTCTAGGATACCGTCGTTATCATCATCTATATCTTCGTCATCGAAAATACCATCACCATCGGTGTCAACGCGTTCAATGGCATTAACGTCATCAACAGAGAAATGCAATATTTCAAAGTTTTCCGGGTTTCCATTGGTTACAGCATCATCTCCTGGAAATATGGTTAAGGTCATGCTGCTTGCATTGGCAACAAATAAAATAGATGTTTTAACCCATTTGTCATAGTAATCATTGTTCAATACAATATTTACTTTTGGGTAATTTGAAATTTGATAATCAAAGTCGTCAAAATAACTACCTCCATAATACTGATTGTTATTGGTTCCTCCGTCATTGTTACTAAATGAAGACATGACGTAAACTGTAATTTTGTAAAGTTTACCGATTGTTAAACCTGTAATGGTTGTGGTTACATTTTCATCAACCTGAGTGTTAAAGTCTCCAACATCTCTCATGGTAATCCATCGAGGATCTCCATGTGGAGGTAAGGGGAGTGGTGCGTTTACCCAACTAGCTCGAGCACCAAGTGTGTTTCCTCCACCTGCAATATTTTGATTGGAAATATCTGGAGTACCTCCTGTATTACTCCATCCTACAGGTGTACATACACCACAGATATCTGCAGATGTTCCTGTACCAGATATAGTGGGAGTCTGAGCGCTTGTCTCTGTAAAAAACGCCAAGCAAATGAGCAAAAAGCTTAGTTTGTATGCTGAATAGGCATTATTTTTTCGCAGCAATTTAATCTTCTTTGACATAGATCTTTCATTTATGGTTAAGGGCAATACTACCAGGTCTATTATCTTTTATAAAGATGCTAATGTACAAAAATACTTGTTCTGCTATATGTTAAATGCTTGTTTGTTTATAAAGGGTTTCTGTTCATTAATATAAAACGAGTTTTTTTGAAATGATACCTTGATTAGTGAAAACTTTCACGATGTAGACTGCAGTATTTAACTTGTTGGTATTGAGTTGTATAGTGCTTTTTTGAAGTGGTTTTCCTGATGTTGATGTCATCAGTTGCCCCAGTGAATTGTAAATTTCTACTTTAGTAATGCCAATACTCGATTGCTTTGTAATGTTAATTTTTTTGGAAGCCTTATCGTAATAGACAGCAAGATATTGTTCAAGTACTTCATCATCTACTCCTAAGGTTTCAGAACCAAATGAAATATAAAAACGATCACTATAGGTTCCAGGTTCTAAATTAATGGTTACAACATCTTCTAGGTTGTACTGAATCCCACTTACTTTATCTGTGAAATAGACCGTCCTATCGATATGTTCTTTTTCGTCTAGACTAAATTTATATGCACCAGAATAGCCTGCTTGCACCACTATAGGGAATTCTAAATCATCAGAAATTTCTTGAACACCAGCAATACTGAGTTTCTCTCGAGATCCCTCGAATTTGAAATAGGTGTCAGATGTCTCTAAATCAAGAGATACACTATCGTAACCATTGTCTCTTTTAAAAGAATTTCCTGCTTTAAAAGAAATTCCAATTTGTCTGTGCAATGCGCTATTTTCATCATTTAAATAGTCAAATCCAATTTTCATTATTGGAAGTGGTTTGGTTGCCTTGCCTTTAAAGAAAAAGGAGTCATCCCCACCATCTTCAATTTCTTTTTGATTCACACGCATTGCATTGTTAAATTCAATGACTCCTGCGTTTCCAGTAGCTCTAACGAAGAACCCTTGTCCAACAGGTATATACTTTTTTGGCGCTGTATAGGTGATTCCATCTCCAGGCCCATCTGTGTCATCAAATGAAGGAGCTAGTCCGGCTAATGCCATAGTCCTGTTTCGCATTCCGTAACCTCCATTATAACCTGCTCCGGTATGGTTTCCTGCATCTCCTTTATGTTCCCAAAAATATAAGGCATCTACACTATTGTTTGTGCTAAAAAAAACGTCTGAATCAATTGCTGAGGGGTATGGATTTCCAAGTAAGCTTAAAAACCCTGGACTGATTGTTGAGGTAATGGTTCCATCGTTTGGAGTTCCTACAAAGGTGTAATTTTGAACAGCCCCGGGGCCTTTTAAGGAATAGCCTTCAGCAGGATCAAAAGATCCGGTTTCTAGTTCTCGTATCCAACCCGCATCAGATAAGCCATTAATGTAGCTACTAATCCATATGTTCGCGATGGTTATTGGTGATGTTGTATGGTCTCCATCCATTGATTCCAAACTGTCTTTATTATAGGCTTTAAAGTTTATGGTTGGTGGTTCATAATTAAAATCACTTATGGAAGTAGGAACAGTACCATCTTTCAT
>JBELDQ010000021.1:0-2523 GCA_042094215.1 Polaribacter sp.
TTTCAACAAATAATTGGTTGGTACTAGCTACTTTTATTAGTGGTTTGGGGGCTATTTTATATGGTGTTTTTAATCTAAACTGGTATATCAACGAAATATCTGCTATTTTTCTAATGGTGACGATAGCTACGGGAATAATAGGAGGAATGAAAGGAAATAAAATAAGCGAAACGGTATTAAAATCTGTTGCCTATGTAGCACCTGGAGCCTTTATGGTTGGTTTTGCTACCACGATTAAGGTATTGATGGAAATGGGCCATATTAGCGATACCATTTCTTTCCATTTATCTGAGGTTTTAAAAACATTACCTTTGTATCTATCTGCTATTGGCATGTCTATTTCTCAAAGTATTATAAACTTTTTTATTCCTTCTGGAAGTGGACAAGCATTGGCAACCCTTCCTGTAATGCTTCCTCTTGGCGAAGTTATAGGACTTACCAGGCAGACAACTATTTTAGCGTTTCAAATTGGAGATGGAATCTCCAATCTCATAAACCCAACTCTTGGTGGATTAATAGCGATGCTGAGTATGTGTCGTGTACCATTAGATAAGTGGTTTCGATTTATTTTTCCTGTGGTAATCATTGTATTTTTACTCTCAGCCATCTCTTTAATAATAGCAGTAACTATTGGTTATGAATAATATGAATGTAGAAGATATTTTAGCAAAACTGGTTCGCTTCCCTGTTTTAGGAGGAGATAGTAACCTTGCGATTATCCATTGGATTAAAGCATATATTGAAACCTTTGGAATAGCAACGACACTAGTTCCAAACAAAGAAGAAACAAAAGCGTCTTTACATTGCAGAATTGGACCAGCAGTAGATGGTGGGGTCATATTATCTGGGCATACCGATGTTGTGCCTGTAGACGGTCAGGATTGGGATACCGACCCATTTACGCTTGTCAAAAAAGAAGGGAAGTTATTTGCAAGAGGAAGTGCCGATATGAAGGGATATATTGCCTGCTGTTTGGCCATATTGCCTACTTTAAGTGAGGTAGATTTGAAAAAACCTATCTATTTTGCTTTTAGTTACGATGAAGAAATTGGTTGTTTGGCTGCAGAAGAACTTATAGCGCATATTAAAAAATCGTATCCTGAAAATGCCGCCTATGCTATCATTGGCGAGCCTTCATCCTTAGAGCCTGTTATTGGGAAAAAAGGCGTTTGTTATGTGCAAACAGAAGTAAATGGTTCGGGGGGGCATAGTAGTGGAATTCATAAAGAAACTAGTGCTATCCATGAGAGTACAAGGCTTATTATGTGGCTAGAACATAAGATGACTCAACTAGCACTAGCTGCACAAGACCACCGTTTTGACCCACCCCATTCTACCATACATGTTGGACAAATCCATGGAGGTGCTGCCACCAATATTGTAGCAGATTATACACGTTTCGAATGGGATGTACGCGTTATTCCAAAAGACGCTATTCAACCTATTTTTGATGACTTTTTTGCTTTTTGTAGAGAACGAGAAGAAGAAGTTCGAAAACAATTTCCTACTTTTAAAATTACCAATACTTTGCTACATCCTCCCGTCCCTGCTTTAGATACAAAAGAAACAGACCCTATTGTTCCCTTAACAAAAAAAATCTCCGGACATCATACCTGGAGAACAGTAGCCTATGCAGCAGAAGCTGGACAATTTCATGAAGCGGGTTACCAGAGTATTATTTGCGGACCTGGGTCTATAGAACAAGCGCATCGAGCCAATGAATTTACCACTCAAGAACAACTTGACAAATGTGTAGCGATGTTAAAAAATTTGGTAAATGAATTTTCAAATTAAAAATTGAACTCTAAAAATCAACCTTATATCTTGGTTCATCCTCTCTTTCACAGCGTATAAAAATAATTCAACTAAAAAACGGATCGATAGAAATACAGATATGTGTTGTTTAGTAGTGGGTATTGGATGCATTGCTCCACGTCGTTCCTCGATGGGCTAAAAGAGGCAAACAACCCAAAGAAAACAAAAAGCACAAAAAAACGCTTGATACATCAACAGGTATTTTTTGTCGGTAACTCTATTGAAAGATCGAACATCAGTTGTACTACAAAAGCTTAAGAGCTTCTTTTACAGCTTCTTATAATTGAGTATCGTTTCCATTCAATACCGATTTTGGATCCTGGATCACTTCAATATCAGGGCTAACATCGACTCCTTCAACTGCCCTACTTCATGAAGTTTAGAAATCGTAGAACAGAAATAAGAGGATGCTCGTATGATTGAGTTAGCATAAATGCTAACAACAACCACAGCTATTCTGAGAGATGTGGGCTTTTGATTTTTTGATTTTACAAGAATAAACAGGATATTTCGTAAGAAATATTTCTGCTAACATAACGTTAGAAATATAAGTATCTCCTCCAAATTTATTTCTCAAAGCAGTACCAAATTCTTCAATGGTATAGAGTTTGTCTTCAAGACCTAAGGGGTTGTTATCATTTTCTTTCATGCCGCAAAGATAGCTAAACCTGTTTATTTAAATAGCTAAATTGAAGAAAAAGACCTATC
>JBELDQ010000021.1:2623-7700 GCA_042094215.1 Polaribacter sp.
GGAACAAGATTCATTTCTCTATGTTGTTCCGCAATGAGCCAAAGAGAAAAACAGCCCAAAGAAAACAAAAACCACAAAAATACCTCTTGATTTCTCAAGAGGTATTTTTTGTTGGTAACTCTATTGTAAGATCGAACATCAGTTGTACTCCAAAAGTAGCACTAGTCTCATGTGCATCATTTGTCCTTATTTAAAACAACATCATGTTGAACGCATCTGAATTAATGGTATCATTCGTCGTTTTTATAACCATCAGGTCTTTTCCAACGAATGGGTCCTGCTGGTTCTGGTTTCATTTTAAATGCATTCATTTTTAAAAGTTTAAGAGCTTCTTTTACAGCTCTTTCTAATTGAGGATCGTTTCCATTCAATACCGATTTTGGATCTTGGATCACTTCAATATCCGGGCTAACACCAACTCCTTCAACTGCCCACTTTCCATCCACATCGTAGAATCCACCGCGAGGAGCTACCATTCTTCCACCGTCAATGAATCTTGGGGTATCCCAAGTTCCTACAAGTCCTCCCCAAGTTCTTGTTCCTACTAGAGGTCCAAGATTCTTCATTTTGAACATGTAAGGAAGAAGATCTCCACCCGATCCTGCGCGTTCATTTATAATCATTACTTTAGGACCCCAAATACCTGCCATAGGAGTAGTCCATGGCCTCCTCGATTTAGATTTACTATTGAAGTATCCCAAGAGTTCTCTAGACATTACATCGATCATATAGTCTGCTGCAGAACCTCCTCCGTTATTTCGTTCATCTATAATTGCTCCTTTTTTATCTTGCTGAGAGAAATAGTATCTGTTAAAAGAATTAAAACCTGGACCCGATGTATTTGGCAGATAAACATAAGCCAATTTGCCATTAGAAAGCTCATCTACTTTTCTACGATTTCCTTCAACCCAATCAATTCTTCTTAATTGAGTTTCACTACTCACAGGTTTAACCAAATATTCTTGAGCACCATCCGTTGATGGTTTTGAATTAATTTTGAGATACGTCTCACGACCTGAAGTTTGTTCCAAAAGCTGGTAAGGATTCATTGAATCTGTTAGAATAGTCCCATTGATTTCTATTAAATAGTCTCCTTCATTTATATCGATTCCAGGAAGCCCTAAAGGAGCATTAATAGTTGGATTCCATCGTTCTCCTTTGTAAATTTTCTTAAAGCGATACATACCCTTATTTACCTCAAGATCTGCACCTAACAAGCCTACAGGAACAAAACCTGGATCTGGTATATCTCCACCCGAAACATAAGAGTGACCGATGGCTACTTCACCACTCATAATATCTATAACATAGTTCAAATCTGTTCTATGTCTCACATGATTGATCCATGGAGCGTACCATTTGTAAATATCATCCCAGGGAGCTCCATGTACATTGTCAACATATAAAAAATCGCGCATATATCTCCATCCTTCTTTAAAGATCTGATGCGCTTCTTGTTTAGGATCTACTTTGATCTTCATGTTTGTATTCAAAGCATCCTTATCAGGTTTCGCTGGAGATGCACTACTCACTAAAGACCAGTTCCCTCTTCTATTTAGAAGAAGAGCACTACGATCTTGGGAAGCAACCATAGAAGACACTCCTTTTGCAAAAATGGTAGGTTTCTCTTTTTCTACATCATAGGAGTGAACAGTCAGTCCAGGTGTGTTCTCAATACGCTCTGCTATAAAAACCTTTTGTTTTGGACCTTTCATTAATCCTATATAATTTCGATCTGGTAGGCGCAATGCAATAGCTCTATCGAAGATTCCATCTTCAGAAATTACAATCTTCACCTCTTTTTTATGCTCCTTATTTTTTTCTTCTTTCCCTTTATGATTGTCTGATTTTACAGCTTCTTCATCGGTCTTGGGTAAATTAGGAGCATGATCGTCTATGTTTAAGACAATCGCATAAAGGCTTCGTGTTAGGCTTGGATCATATGAACTCATGTCTAGCCAACCTGTTTGCAAACCGTAATTCGTACTTGCGAGTGTATACATATATTTCCCTGAGGTATCCCACACAGGAGTAATAGCATCTGCAATAGGATCTGTGATTTGAATGGTTTTACCGGTACTTAATTGAAAGGCATAAATAGACTTGAAACTGCTCCTGTTCTGTTTGGCATAGGCAATCCAATCGCTATCTGGAGACCATTGAGGATTCATAGTTCTATTGGGGTGGGCATATTCATCGCTATCGACTTCAATGAGTTCTTTGCTTGCTATATTTACGATCCAAATGGTGAAATGCGTATCGGTAAAAGCAATATGCTTTCCGTCGGGAGACCAATCTGGTTTGAAGTAAAAAGTAGGATTTGGTAATTTGATCGTGCTGACTTTTCCTCCATTTTGATCAGAGATCATTAATTGATACTCACCGTCAGCATCAGAAAACCATGCTATTTTATCTCCTTTTGGCGACCAAATGGGAGATCGATCTGCTGCATGTGAAGAATTTGTAATATTTCTCCAGGTTCCGTTTTCTTTAGGAACAGTAAAAATATCACCTCTATATTCGAAAATCGCTCTTTTCCCTTTGGGCGAAAGATTAGCATTCGTCAAATTTTTACCAGAGACATTCATCCATCTGGGTCTTGCATAATTTAAGTCTCCATTGACATTGATAACTAATTGCTTTGAGAAATTTGTAGAAGGATTCAAAAAATGAATGTAACCTCCTTGCTCATATACAATTCCGTTGGGATTCGCATCTAAACTTTTTACGTCGAACTTTTTATGAAAGGTCACTTGTTTTTCTTCCAATGTTTTTGGATTGTAAGACCAAATGTTACTTGTGTAATCTCTTTCTGATAAGTAATATACTGATCCGTTATACCAAACAGGATCCAAGTGGCGTTCTTGATCCTTTTGAGGTGTTCTGATCAGTTTTTTCGAACGCATGTTTACAATCCAAATTGGCATTGCTTGTCCACCGCGATAATTTCTCCATTCTGCATCCCAACTTGTAATTGGCGTGTAGGCGATGTGTTTTCCATCTGACGATAGTTCGCCATAGGCAGCTCTGGGAATATCTACTGCTTCAGGAAGACCTCCATTTGTTGATATTGTAAAGAATTTGTTTGTTTGAGTAGGTCTGCCTTCTCTTCCAGAGCGGAATAAGATCTTTCCATCGGGTGTCCAGCCTTGTACAAAATCGGCACTTGGATGAAAGGTGAGTCTTTTTGGCTCGCCACCTTCAGAAGGAATCATATAGACATCTACATTACCATCATATTGAGCTGTAAATGCAATCATTTTTCCATCTTTAGAAAAATGTGGATTTGATTCGTACCCTTTATCACTGGTTAGTCTAATTGCATTACCGCCAGATACCGGTACTTTCCAAAGATCGTTTGCGTAGACAAAAACAATTTCATTGTTAGATAAGGTTGGCTGTCTGAGAAGTTGTGTTCCCTGACCAAAACTAATATATGATGTCATTACTATGATGACTAGCAGCATCTTTTTCATTATCTCTGAGATTTTATTTTTTAAATTTCTTAAAGATAAGCATTTCTCTCAAAAATTAATTTCAACCCTTCTTAAAATTTTCTGTTTACTAGTGCAATAAGAAAGCCTTGGTTCCAACAGCAGTATGAGAAATTTATCACAGAAGAATCGTTCATATTAATTATTCAGAGATGAAGACCTACAAATCTAACCTCAAATCTCAAACCCAAAATTCGGTTCATTCATTTGTTTATAGTTAACAAGAATGATTCCATTAACAAACAGACTGATCTTTGAATAGCCCGTGTTGTGTAGTAGCGTTCTCCATTGAAATATCGAACATCAGTCTAAACTCCAAGAGACTTCATCAAAACTCGTCATATTATCACTCTTACTGTGAAAAGTTGAACGAATATGATTTTGGTTTATCTGCACCCTTGCTCAAAATTACAGCAATTAAAGTTGTTATTTAAACTTTATAGTTAGGTTGGAGTCTAATAAGTAAACTCAACTAAAATGAAGACGATTTTAAAGTTTATGATAGTAGTACTCCTTACTTCTTGTACTAAGGACGAGAATTCAGCACCAGAGACATCTCTTGGCTATAATATGCTACTTATTGGTAATAGTTTCTTTAGACCTTATGCTGAAAAACTTGATGAATTGGCAATTGATGCGGGCTTTGTAGATCACAACAGTACCATTGTAATTCGGGGTGGCGAAAATGGAAGAGCTATCAATTTTTGGAACGATTCTACCAGCGAGGAACATCATTTAATCAAATCAAATCTTAAGCAAGGAAATGTCGATTATTTTGGAATGACAAGCGGACATGATGCTGTCAATCGGATTGAAGGGTTCAAAGCTTGGATCGCATATGCATTACAACACAATCCAAATGTAACTATTTTTATTTCTTTAGCACCCTTTGACTTTCCAAATGGAGATCCAAATAGCAACCGACCAGATTGGGATACATTCGCTGCAGAAAATGATTTCAGTACGATACAAGAAATGTTTAATGCTTATACAAATGATATTGTACACAATGAAATTGTAGACCAATTGCGTATCGAATTTCCGTCTACCAAAATATGTACCATACCAACCGGATGGGCTACATTTAATTTATATCAAATGCACATTGATGATTTATTGTTAGATCAAATTAATATGTTCGGATCACGTAAAAATTCAATTTTTATAGATCAAAAAGGGCATCAAGGAGATATAGTTCGTGAAACAGGCGGTCTTGTGTGGTTAAATAGCCTCTATAATGTAGATTTAAATGCCAATACTTATGAAACTGGATTCAATACAGACCTGCATGAAATCGCAAAGCAAATAACGGATAATCATGATTCAAATTACAATCAGTAAAGATTATGACATTGAAGATTTGATTCGTAAAACTCAAAAAAAAACGGCTACACTGCATAAAAGTAGGGCTGTTTTATTGTTTTAGTAGCAGCATCTGGATGCATTCCTCTAGGTTGATGGGAAATGGGCCAATAAGGAGAACAGCCCAAAAGAACTCCAATTCGATTGCTTTGCAATCTTATTTTTTATTTTGTTCTCAAGACGATGCAAGCATCACTTGACCCCAAAATAAAAACTCCTTG
>JBELDQ010000021.1:7710-17649 GCA_042094215.1 Polaribacter sp.
GGAGTTTCTTTGTAGCGGGAACTGGACTCGAACCAGTGACCTTCGGGTTATGAGGTTAATTTCTAATGCATGGAGTGTCCATCATCTTTTACATTGCCTTTTAAACTCATTTCCATAGAATGATCATATTTACAACAACCAGGTAAATTATTATAAGCATCTATACTACCATTCAATTTATCTGTGTCATAACCAGAGCTGGCAATTGCCTTATGAATATCATTTAAATTTGTTTTAGAAGCATCAAAAGAAACATCAATCTTCTTTCTTAACCTATCCCAATTAGCTTTAGATATACCTTCTAAATTGTTAACAGCTTTTTCGATGGTATTCTTACACATCCCACAATTTCCTCTTACTCCAAAACTTGCATCAGTATAAGCAATATCCTTTTTTACCTCCACAGTTTCTGGCTTCTTCTCATTCTTTTTAGCTTCACTTTTACAACTTGTTAAACTAACAGCAGCAAGCACTGCTAAACTTAAAATTACTTTTTTCATTTGATAAAAATTAAAATTATTATTTGATTGTTTTTGTTACTTCTCCACACTTTAACATAGCATCTCCGAAATACGGATTTAAGACTTTATCTTCTAGACTAAGCCAGTGTCCTCCAGTATTATTATCTGCCATTGGACAAAATTGACTATATACTTCTAAATTGATTCCAAATTTTTCAACAGCCATAATAAAGTTTGAAGAAAAAGGCTTAAAGTACTTCCTCTGAGCTTTTAAATCTTTTGTAGCATTTAATGATTGAGTATATGTCTTTAACTTTTTAGACAATTCCATCCATGCATTATGGGCATTGCCTTTAAGTAGTTTCATGTCAACCTTATTTAAATTCATTAATATCATAGATGATGCTTGAATTGATTTTTCGTTATCTCCTTTTATAAGAGCGTCTTTTAAAACAATATATTCATCAAAAACCTTTCTTAGTTGTTCTTGGAATCTTGAATCTACTTTAACTCTTTCATTAGTCATTTTCATGTTCTGGTTATTGTGATTCATCCCTAAATGAGCTTCATGTCCTGTAGTTATTACTCCTCCTTTTTTGCTCATCATAGATTTCTTTCCTTGTAGTTGAGCTGCTGCATCAACAGTAAAAGCACCATTAGCAACAACTTCTTCACCGATTTTTAAACCTTCTAGGATTTGATAAGAGTCACCTATTTTTGAGCCAATTTTCACCTCCTTCATTTCAAAAACAGCTTTATTTTGTTGTGTTTTCACATAGACAACTGAACGTTTCCCAGTCCATAATACTGCCGAAGATGGAACCAAAATAGAACTGTTTCTATTTGTAGATTTAAGTTTTCCGCTAACAAACATTCCAGGCTTTAGCTCATTCTTGGAATTATTTAGATTAACTCTTAAAGTAACAGTCCTAGTCTTTGTATTTAATATTGGATCTATAAATGCAACCTTAGAAGGAATTGTTTTATCGGGTTGAGCATTAGTACTCACTCCTATATTTTGTCCAATTTGAACAAGTTCAACTTGATTTTCATACACATCAAATTCTGCCCAAACTGATTGTAAGTTTGCTATTTTAAATAAACCTTGCCCCTGCTTTACTGTTTGACCTATATCTACCATCTTTTCGGTAACAGTTCCAGAGACAGTAGCATATAATGGGAAGTTTTCAATAATTTTCCCCGAAAACTCTATTTTGTTAATCTGAGCTTCTGAAAGTTTCCAAAGTTTCAACTTATTCCTAACAGCTTTATACAATTGAGGTTGAGACTTTTTTAACTTTAATGTTGTCAATAATTCTTGTTGAGCAGAAAACAATTCTGGTGAGTAAATAACAGCTAGTTGTTGTCCTTTTCTAATTTTCTCTCCTGTGAAGTTGATTGATAAATTTTCTATCCTTCCAGAGAAATAAGTAACTTGAATAGCATTTTCTTTTTCATTCTCAACAATTTTACCCGACAACATAATTGAGTTATCAGATTTATTTTCATCGGTAACGACTACTGTTTGAATGTTCGCTAATTTCATAGCATTTTCGGTAAGTTTAAACTCATTTACTGCTAATCCATCTGCTCCTGCTTCTGCAGGAATTAAATCCATGCCACAAATAGGGCAATCTCCAGCTTCTGTCTGCATTATTTGCGGGTGCATAGAGCATGTCCACATTTGATTAGAAACTATCTCTTTAGAGTGATCATGTTCTTTTGCTTCTGAATTATTACCACCAAACAACACCCAGCCAAGCAACAGTCCAACTGCTAGTAAACCTAAGTATGTGCTATATTTTTTCATCTTCTTTTATTTTTTTCGTTGTACTAATTTTCTAATTGTGGGAGATGATACATACCAAAGTAAAAATCCACTCAAAACTGTAATGAGACCTAATAAAGAAAAAGCCCTCAAGACAATGGTGTTAAAATTATCTCTACCTTCATAATCCATAGTGTGCGTCATCCATAAAAAATCAAACCATCTCCAACTTTGGTGTCTAACGGTCTGGAATTTTGCATCAGTTATTGATACATACGCTTTTAGATTATCATCTGTCTTGTAAGATATCACGTAAGCAGGAAGTAATTTTTCTCTGTACTCATGATGTTTCCCTGTTTTAGTAATTTTCTCTACTGATGCTACTTCTAGACCTTGCTTCATGTAGTTATTAGCAATATAGAGAGCCTCATCTTTACTTATTCCGTTTTTCTTATGCCCTGTTACTGCATGATATAACCCTTTTTTATTGATAAAATAATATGGTTGTTGATTGATATCTTTTACCTCTATCGTTTTAATAGGCTCTACTGCACTTAATGACGCAGGGCTTATAAGGCTATCAAAAGCCCTAGGTTGATAGTCAAGGTTTTTATAGTGATCTCCATGAATATCATCAATATCTGTCCAACTAAAGTATAATCCACTGATTGTCCATAATAAAAACTGAACACCAAGGAAAAGTCCCAAATACCTGTGAACTTTTCTAATTTTTAAAGATGTTTTTCTGTTAACCATAATCTATTGTATTTGAAACGGAAAACGGATTGTTGCCTTCTCCCAACTCAAAGAAATTGTTCCTTGAGTATCACTAGTCTTCTTAACTTTATATACTAAATGTTCAATAATCTCATCTGAAAGTTCTGGTATTATTTTAAATCGTAATACATCATCTTTTTCATCATATTCATCTTTACCATGTTGATTCCAATTTGTGTTAAAAATAACCGTCCATTCTTTCTTAGAAGGAATTGTAAACACTCCATACTTTCCAGTTTTTAGTATTTTTCCATCTATTAACAGGTCTTTATTTGTTTCTAACCAAGTAGCTTTATGTGCTCCAGACTGCCAAACTTCATCGTATGCCAATAATCCTCCAAAAATCATTCTCCCTCTTACACGAGGCGAAGAATAATCTATATGTATATGTGCATCTCCAACCATTTCCATTGCATAAGTATGAGGGCTTAGTACTTTCTTTTTAGATGTTTCTTTTTTCTCAACTTGATGATGTTGGTGTTCATCTTTTACTTCTTTTTTAGGTTCGTTTTTACAGGCGAAAAGAAGTGTAACTATTATAGCTATTTGTAGTAAATTTTTCATTCTTAAATAATATTGGTTAACATTAATATTGCCATCACAATCATAATGGCATTTTCAATAAAAGTAGCTTCGGTCATAGGTAGCTTTAGCGCTGTTCCTAGGCAAGCACATCTAATAGATTTTTTATCTAACAGAGTTTTTGTAACTCCTATGGTAGTAATTCCTAAAACGACCAAAGTAATCCATAAGGCTAAAGTTGTTTCGTATCGCATCAAGAACATCAACCCTAGTGCTGTTTCTATAAAAGGGTACACTTTTGCATAGAGAGGAATCGTTTTAGCTAGTGGATCATACATTCTAAAAGAATCTGGAAACCCTTTTAAATCTAGCATTTTGAAAAAACTAAAAACGATATAAAAAAGTCCCATAAAGTCAAACATGAAGTCACTCCAATTCCAATCTTTATAATGTAGCAATGTGCTTGCTGTGCTAATATAAAAGATAATCAGAAAAAGAGGTTTTAACTGTTGAAACTTGGATTTTGGTTCTTCCATTATGAAGTCTACAGAACTAAACTCTGTGACTTTCTTCTCTTTTACTTTTTCAGTAATCGTATACTTTTCCGGAAGTGTTTTTTGGAGCGTTTCTGTTGACACATGAATTTTCATCTCAATCTCGACTTCTCCTATATCTAAATTTACTATTACACTAATTATATCTTTTAGTTCTGATAAATGTTTTTCTACTGATGCTTTACAGCTTCCGCAGGTCATTCCTGTAATGTTATATGTATGCTTCATTATTTAATTACTTAGATAGTTAATAATTGTACTCTGTATATAAAAGCTTTTAATAGCTTCTATTTGCTTCATTTGAAACTTCAACTTTAGTTCTTGTATATCTAAAACATCGTTAAAATTGATAGCTCCTGATTCATAAGATTTTAGAAGTATTTGCTCAGCACTATCTGCCTTCTCTAGGTTTTTCATATGAGTATCAAAACTTATTTTAGCAGCTATTCTTTCGTTAATAGCTGTATCTAACATTGATGTTAATTTGTTTTGACGGATTTGTTTATCAAACAATAGCTCCTCTTGCTTCAGCTTATTTTGCTTCGTTTTTGATGAATGTTTTTTACTAAAGATGGGAATAGATAAAGAAACCATTGGCATAACAATATCTTTTCCGTTATCAGAAAAATTCATATTGGGGCGTTCCGATACAGCTACGTAATCTAATCCAAAACCAACCATAGGTTGCTGTTCTTTTTGATTAAGTAATTCTGACTTTTCAACTGATTTATATAATTTATCGTACTTCAAAAGCTCAGGATGGAGAGATAAGTTATCTGCCCCTATTGTATCAAAAGAACTAGATATTACTAAAGAATCTAGCACTTCTATTTTGAAGTCTTTTTTTCTACTCAGTAAGGTGTTCATTTTAGTTTGCATAGATAAAAATTGATGTCCCAATACTTCAATCAATTGTTCTAAATCGTTTTCTCTTATTTGTAGTTTTAAAACATCTACTGCCGATGCTTTTCCAGTTTCAACAGAAGTCAAAGCCATCTTTTCATAGGTTTTTAATAAAGCAATATTCTTTTTAAGAATTTCTTGCTTTTCCTTAATTGTGAAAAGATTATAATATGTTTGTGATAGGGAGGCTATAAGCCTTCTCTTAGCAATTGATATATCCTCAAATTTAGCTTCTGCCATTGAGCTTATGTAATTCTGTCTAGCTGTAATAGAACCAAACCAAGGAATCATTTGCTTAACAGAAAGTTTGAATCGTTGAGCTCCAGTTCTGGTTTCTGGCTCACTAGCAAAGTAACCAAAACCAAATTGGGTATTAGGAATAGCATCAACTTCATTTTTCTTTTCTAAAACTCCTTTATAAGCTGTTTCGAACTTTTGAATTTCTGGATTATTCTCCAACCCAATCTTAATTAGGTTTTCAAGTCTTTGTCCATAAGAAAAAGTGCTTATAAAAAGAATAATAACATGTATGATTATTTTTCTCATTTTATTGTTTTTTAAGTTGTCTTTCTGCTCTCCAACTATACAAAACTGGAACAACAAATAGTGTAATTAAAGCAATAAGCATTCCTCCAAAACTTGGAATTGCCATTGGAATCATAATATCGCTTCCTCTTCCTGTTGATGTTAAAATAGGTAGCAAAGCTAAGATAGTGGTAGCTGTTGTCATCAAACATGGACGTATTCGCTTTTCTCCTGCTTCTAAAACTGATGCTCTTATACTCTTCTTGTCCTTAGGTTGATTCCTTTCAAATACTTGGGTTAAATAGGTAGCCATTACAACACCATCATCAGTAGCAATACCAAATAAAGCAATGAAACCTACCCAAACAGCAACACTTAAGTTAATAGGATGCATTTGGAATAAATCACGAAGATTTTCTCCAAAGAAATTGAAGTTAAAAAACCAATCTTGACCATAAAACCAAATCATAACAAAACCTCCAGCAAATGCTACAGCAATACCTGTAAAGACCATTAAAGAAGTAGATACAGATTTAAATTGAAAATATAAAATCAAGAAAATGATTAATAAAGCAAGAGGTACTACAATACTAAGGGTTTTTTCTGCTCTTATTTGATTTTCATAAGTCCCTGTGAATTGGTAACTAATTCCTTTGGGAACAACCAACTCACCTGTTTCTATTTTCTCTTCAATTAATTTTTGAGCATTTTCCACTACAGAAACTTCTGCAAATCCATCTAGTTTGTCAAACAATACATAACCAACTAAGAATGTGTCTTCACTTTTTATGACTTGAGGACCTTGCTCATAACGAATTTCTGCTAATTCACTTAGAGGTATAGGAGCTCCTTTTTCTACCGGAACATAAATGTTATTTACATCTGTTGGGTTGCCTCTAAGTTCTCTAGGATATCTAACTCGAACTCCATAACGTTCTCTACCTTCTACAGTTTGCGTTAAAACCATTCCTCCTAAAGCCACTTTTAAAACATCTTGTACTTGTTGAATCGAAATTCCATACCTGCCTATCTTGGCTCTATTAATATCTATTAGTAAATACGGTTTCCCAACAATTCTATCTGCAAAAACAGCTTCATTTTTTACTCCTTCTACCTGTTTTAGTAAGTTCTCCAATTGGATACCAAAAGTTTCAATCTCCCTTAAATCTTGTCCTTTCACTTTTATTCCCATGGGAGCTCTCATACCAGTTTGTAACATTACAAGTCTAGTCTCTATAGGCTGAAGTTTAGGAGCTGATGTTACGCCAGGTAACTTTGTTACTCTAACAATCTCTTTCCAAATATCATCTGGATTTTTAATTTCTGGTCTCCAGTTTCTATAAAACTCACCGTCATCATCTAGAATAAGCTGTGAGTTGTCGACGTTACTGAAAACTGCATTTTTACTATTATTAGGATTTGCAATGTATTTACCGTTCTTTAATTCAAATAAACCTTCGTCATTAACCTTATATCGTTGGCGTTCCCTATTATCATTCAGCATATACTCTGGTTTGTACAGAATTACATTTTCATACATAGATAGAGGTGCTGGGTCTAAAGCAGATTCCGTTCTTCCTGCTTTTCCTACAACAGTTTGGATTTCTGGAATACTTGCTACAGCCATATCTAATTGTTGTAGCACTCTCTTATTTTCTACTATTCCTGAATGTGGCATTGAAGTTGGCATTAATAAAAAAGATCCTTCATTTAATGAGGGCATAAATTCTTTACCCGTATTTTTCATGATGAAAAATCCAAAAACAACAATAGTGGTTGGAATGGCTAAAAATGTTAGCTTATTGTTTAACGCCCATAGTAATATTTTTGAATAGAATTTTCTAAAGAGTGTAAAAATACCTAGCAATCCTAAACTAATGATAGCTACAAAAAGAAGGTTCATCAGAAAACTTCGGTCAACTCCAAGAGGTCTCCAGTATTCAGCGAGTAAGAAAAGTATAGTCCCAGCAGATATTATTACATTAAACCAATTAGATTTTTGTTCAGTAAAATAACTTCTCTTTTTTAATAATTGACTTATCGAAAAAACGATAAGTATAAGCCCTAACCAATATCCCATTATAATAGTTACAATACCTAATAAGAATAAGATACTTGATCCTATGTATCCATACCACTGTTTTGGTTTTCTATTTTTAAATAAATAGGCTGAAAATGGTGGAATAATAAATAAGGCTACTATTATAGAAGCAACTAATGCAAACGTTTTTGTAAATGCTAAAGGTCTAAATAACTTTCCTTCAGCACCAATCATTGTAAAAACAGGAATGAAACTAATAATAGTTGTTAAAACCGCTGTTAGAATCGCTCCAGAGACCTCAGAAGTAGCATTATAAACTACTGTATTTGAAGATAACCCTTCTTTATTCTCTTGAAAATGCCGTATGATATTCTCTGATAGAATCACACCAACATCTACCATCGTACCAATGGCAATGGCAATTCCAGATAACGCTACAATATTAGCATCTACTCCAAATGCTTTCATTGCGATGAATACCATAAGCACTGCTATGGGCAACAAGCCAGAAATCAAAATAGAAGCCCTCAAATTAAATACCATAATAATTATGACTAAAATGGTGATAAGAATCTCCAGAGTAAGTGCCTCATTTAATGTCCCTAACGTTTCTTTGATTAAATCAGTTCGGTCATAAAAGGGAACTACTGTTACTTGTGACACTCGACCATCTTTTAATGTTTTACTTGGTAACCCTGCACTTAATTCTTTGAGTTTTTCTTTAACATTATTAATAACTTCTAAAGGATTTGCACCATATCTGGCAACAACAACACCTCCTACAACTTCTGCTCCTTCTTTATCTAATATTCCTCTTCTAGCAGCAGGACCTAATGAAACATTTGCAATATCTTTTATTTTGATAGAAGTAAATTCTTCTGAATTAACAACAGCATCTTCAATATCTTTGATTGACTTAATATAACCAAGTCCTCGTACCAAATATTCTACTTGATTAATTTCTAAAGTTTGAGCTCCAATATCTTTATTACTTTGTTTTACCGCTCTTACCACATGATGCAAACCAATATTATATTGCTTCATTAATTCTGGGTTAATATCAATTTGATATTCTTGAACATACCCCCCTATAGAAGCAACTTCTGATACTCCACTAGCAGATGATAAAGCATATTTTACATAGTAATCTTGAATACTTCTTAATTCATGTAAATCCCAGCCTCCTGTAACATTTCCTTCTTCATCTCTTCCCTCTAATGTGTACCAAAAAATTTGTCCTAATCCAGTTGCATCTGGACCTAATGTAGGACTCACACCCTCTGGTAACAGGTTGCTAGGTAATGAATTTAATTTTTCTAAAATTCTACTTCTACTCCAGTAAAACTCAACATCTTCTTCAAAAATGATGTAGATGCTTGAAAAACCAAACATAGAAGAACTACGTACAGTTTTTACTCCAGGAATACCTAAAAGTGAAGTAGTCAGTGGATAGGTAATTTGATCTTCTATATCTTGAGGAGACCGTCCATCCCATTTTGTGAAAACAATTTGCTGATTCTCTCCAATATCTGGAATGGCATCAACAGCGACAGGATTACTGGGTAAGAATCCTGTTTCCCAATTAAAAGGAGCATTTACAATTCCCCACCCTAAAAAGAGTATTAATAATAATACAGATACAAGTTTGTTTTCGATTAAAAATTTGATGCTTTTATTTAGCATAGTATTGATAATTAAATAGATTAACATTTGGTAATTGTGAAAATACCAGATACAACAAATCATCCTATAGAAATACTATAGGTGATTATACTATTTAAAAATCAAATTAAGTAAGTTTCGTCTAGCTTAAATATTTGCTTGACGATAAATGGTGGAGGGTAATCAAAAAATGTATTCTTTCTTTTCTCAGTAGTTTGAAATAACTCAACATATGAATGAAGAAAAGATGCTATAAATACTTGTTGATTAAAATTTATATCTGCAACAGGTAGTTTTAATTCATCTTGACCTTCAATCTTAATTTCTTTGTCATTACAGCACCCGTTGAGCAACATATCATCTTCATTTGCCATTTCCATACCACAAGTATGAGCTTTTTGGAAAACTGCTGTGTCTACTAACTCACCTTGACAATAATGCATACTTACCGTAAATGACATAGTTGACATAAGAACAGTCAACGCCATAAAAAATGCAAATGTTTTGTGAATTGTTTTCTTCATTTAGTAAGCAAAGTTACAAAAAATAATTATTCATAAATAGTTAATAAAACTTTAAATGTTTTACATAAAACATAAAAAAAGGCTTCACATTTCTGTGAAGCCTTATCATTACTAGTAGCGGGAACTGGACTCGAACCAGTGACCTTCGGGTTATGAGCCCGACGAGCTACCTACTGCTCTATCCCGCGATTTGGACTGCAAA
>JBELDQ010000022.1:0-16862 GCA_042094215.1 Polaribacter sp.
GATATGAACTATGTTTGGGTGGTAACGCGACATGAAATTGACTACAAAGGTCAAGCGCTTTTAGGTGATGAGATTACCTTTAAAACTTGGGTAGGAGAGACCAAAACTGTAACTTCTATTCGTCATGTAGAAATCTACAAAGGCAATACATTGATAGCGAAAGCGGCGACCACTTGGTGTATGTTACATGCGAAAAACTTAAAGCCTGCAAGAATTACAGAAAGTATTTTAAAAGTATTAGAAGCGGGTAAATAAGTGTACATTTGCACTTTCAAATTAAGCATATGGCTACATTCAAAGATTTAGGAGTTCGCAAGGATTTTACCACCTCATTAAAAGAGTTAAATATCACAACTCCAACAGAAATTCAAGAAAAAACGATTCCGGTATTACTAAAAACAGCAACTGATTTGGTTGGGCTTGCTCAAACAGGTACGGGTAAAACAGCTGCTTTTGGACTGCCTATTTTACATAAAATAGACACTTCCAAGGATGTGGTACAAGCCTTGATTCTATCTCCCACGAGAGAGCTAGTGCAGCAAATTAAAAAGCAACTTTTTAAATTTACCAAGTATTCAGAAGATAAGATTTTTTGTGAAGCGGTGTATGGAGGTGAAAAAATTGACAAGCAAATTGCAAATTTACAGCGCACCACACATGTGATTGTTGCAACCCCTGGGAGATTGATTGATTTGATTGAACGCGGAGAAGTGCAATTGAAAGATGTGAAAACACTTGTTCTAGACGAAGCAGATGAAATGCTGAGTATGGGATTCAAACAAGATTTAAACAGAATCTTAAAATACACTAGCGACACAAGCAACACCTGGTTGTTTTCTGCAACGATGCCAGAAGAGATTCAAAAGATTATTAAAAAGTACATGAATCCAAATGCGATTCGTATTGCAGTGAATCAGAACAGTTTGGTCAATGAAAATATTACGCATCAATACATTAAAACATCAATCAAAGAAAAGACGAATTTGATTGTTGAGTTTTTAGAGAAAAGACCAGACGATAGAGGGATTATTTTTTGTAGAACCAAGGCAGGAACTCAAAATCTAGCAAATCAATTAAAAGAAGAAGGTTTTTCTGTAGAAGCCTTAGAAGGGAATATGCAGCAAAAAGAACGCGATAGAGCAATGCGAATTTTTAAGAATGGAAATTGCCAATGTTTAATTTCTACAGATGTTTCTGCACGTGGAATCGATGTAAACAACTTAGCTTTTGTGTTGCATCATCAACTCCCAGAACAATTAGAATATTACACACACAGAAGTGGAAGAACAGCTAGAGCGGGAAAGACAGGTTTCTCTTTGGCCTTTGTACTGCCTTATGAATTGGAGCAGATTCATAAAATTCAGAAAGAATTAGGCATTCAATTTAACGAAATTTCATTTTAGTAAAGTGACCTTTATTTACGTTTTAGATATCATCGGAACGTTTGCTTTTGCAATTTCTGGAGCCTTGGTAGCTTCTAAAAAAGATTTTGACTTGTTCGGCGTACTTATTATTGCGTTTGTAACCGCAGTTGGAGGCGGTATGACACGCGATGTTTTAATCGATGCGCATCCAATCAATTGGATAGGTGATTTAAACTACATATGGACCATCATGGCGGCTGTTGTGTTTACTTTTTTATTTAAAAGTAAAATAGCGCCATTGAGCAAAACCATGTTTTTATTTGATACAATTGGCATTGGTGTTTTTACATTGTTGGGCACACAAAAAGGACTATCCTATGATTTACATCCTTTTATAGCAGTGGTTATGGGCATGGTTTCTTCTGTAATTGGTGGGGTTATTCGCGATGTATTAACCAATGAAGTTCCTTTGATTTTTAAGAAAGAAATTTATGCTTCGGCTTGCTTGGCCGGTGGAACCATGTATTTGACATGCAATTACTTTCAGCTGTCAGAAAGCATACAATTTTTGACAACCATTCTTACGGTGATTGTAATTAGATCACTCGCTGTAAAGTTTCATCTTGAACTCCCAAAAATAAAGGACGACCTTTTTGGTAAAATCAAATAAAAAAAAGCGCTAGTTAGAACTAGCGCTTTTTTTAGGAGATATGTATTATTTTACATCCTTCAATAGCTCTTTGATAGAGCGTTCTAATTGTTGGTCTCTTCCTTTATCAATAACTCCAGGCATATTTTTCACTTGAATTAATGGGTTTGTTTGATTGTTTTCCATCCATTCACCTGCTTTGTTCTTTGCACTAATTGGAACAACGCCCCAGTAAGAACCGTTTGGTAGTCCTTCCCATCCAGCAAAGCTACACGTTCCTGGAACAGGCATCCCAACAGTCTTTCCAATCTTTAGATCTGTATATCCAGAAGCATAACAATGTCCGTCAGAATACATGCTTTCATTAAATATAGACAAGGTCGGTTTGGTCCATCGAGACGTTGGCTCACCTCCAACAACCTTAGCCTCTGTGGCATAGGTAATAAAAGGTGTTCCGGTAAAGAACATAGCAAGATCTGCAACCAAATCTCCACCACCATTAAAACGTGTGTCTACAATAACACCTTTGCGCTCAGAAAACTTCCCCATCATATCTTGATAAATACTTCTGTAAGGACCATCACTCATTCCAGGAATGTGCACATAGCCTAGTTGTCCATTACTTGCTTTATCTACTTCTTTCTCATTGATGTCTACCCAGCGCTTATAAAGCAATCCATTTTCTGCACCAATAGAAATCGGTTTTACCGTAATTACGGTTGATTTTTTGGTTGATGGATCTACAACATCAAGTAACATAAAATTCCCAGCCATTCTATTGAAATACTTTGCAACATCCTGGTTCTTATCTACAACTTCTCCGTTAATCTTTGTTATGACCATTCCAGATGCAATTTTAAACGATGCCTTGTCTAGGGGACCTCCTTTGATAATCTCATCAATTAAAATTCCGTTTTCTTTATGCTTGTAATTCATAAAGATACCTAGTGATGCCGTTGCGTCTGCATTTGACATACCAGCGCCTCTATAACCAGCACCTGCATGCGATACGTTCAATTCACCAATCATTTCTGAAAGCATTTCAGAAAACTCAAACCCATTGCCAATATGTGGTAGGTACTTTTGATATTCCTTTTTTAACTGCTTCCAATTAACACCATGAAAAGTAGGTTCATAGAAAATGGCATTGGTTCGAATCCAAACATGATTGAACATGGCTACTCTTTCTGCAGCTTCATCAAATTGTATTTCCCCTTTAATTTTTACACTTTTTTGTTTCCCTGCGCTTGGATCAATTTTTGAAATACGACCGTTACTTAACAAGTATAGGTTTTTCATTTCCTTATCCCATTCTAAGCGTCCACCACCAATATTTAATTTCAGTACCATTTTCGTTGCCTTTGTTCTTAAATTGGTACTCCAAAGATTTGATCTTCCCTCAAATCGAGATAGATAATACAAAATATCACCTTTTTTTGAAAGCACGGCATCTCCTAATCCTGAAGAGTGGATAGTCAATCTTTTGGTCCAATCTTTCATGTTTTCCCAATCGAATGCAAGCAGGGTAGGTGTATCTTTCTTTTTAGACGCCTTTGTATCTTTCGATTTTTTATCCGTCTTTTTTGTTTTCTTCTCAGATTCAGCTTTTTCTTTGTCAGCTTTTTCCTTTGCTTTTTTGGTCTCTTCTTTGAGCGCTTTCATTAATTTAAAGTCCTCATCACTCAAGTTAAATTCATCCCATGCTTCTTGATTAAAAAACATGCTGTACACATCACTTTGCGATTGTCCACTGGTAGCATAGGATTTGAGTCCGTTTCTATTACTAAACCAAATCATTTGTTTTCCGCCATTTACCCATTTAGGACTGTAGTCACGGTACCCGCTTTCATTTAAATTAACGCGTTTACTTCCATCTGCAGCCATGAGTAAAACTTCACCATTACTCAAGGTTTTACTCCAATCTACTAATAACCATTTACTGTCTGGACTCCATGTAAAGTATTTATCTCCATCTCTCATATGAAACAAATCCTTAGGTGTAAGTAAGGTGGATTCTTTTTTTGTTTCTAAATTGATAACTTTTAAGGTTCTACGTCCTTCAATGTAGGCCATTTTTTTTCCGTCGGGAGCATATTTTGCGAGGTAATTATCAAACTTATTTTCGCGTACAACACTTTCTTTTAATAAGGTAGCAGCGTAGAAAAAAGGTTCTTCTTTACGTGTTTTTTCAGTCTTGTAAATACTCCATTTCCCATTGCGCTCGCTACTATACACCACAGATTTTCCTTCTGGTCCCCAACTTACAAAGCGCTCGTTTTCTGGAGTGTTCGTAAGTCTCTTCGTGAACGATTTGTCTACCGAGGTTACAAAAACTTCACCTCTGGCAATGAATGCGATTTCTTTTCCATTAGGAGAAACTGCCATTTCTCTAATGCCGCCATTAATAGAAATATACTTGTCAGTATTGACTATGTTTTGTGTGGTAATCTGTACATTTACTTTGACAGGTTTTTTACCTTCTTTCATGGTGTACAACTCTCCATCATAACCAAAGGAAATAACACCATTTCCACTACTTAAAAAGCGAACTGGATGCTTTTTGAAACTTGTGAGTTGCTTTCTTTTACTCGAATTGTCTAAAGACATTTCGTGCACATTAAAGCTGCCACTTTCTTCACTTAAATAATAGATGCTTCTTTCATCTTCACTAAAAATCGGTTGCCTGTCTTCTCCGTTAAAAGAAGTCAGCATTTTATGGTTGTTTGTCTTGCTGTCATACATCCAAATATCTCTTGTAATTGAAGAAGTATGGTGCTTTCTAAATTCATTTTCTCCTCCTTTTTTATCGTGATAAACCATGGTTTTTCCATTTTTGGAAACCTGCACATATTCTGCAGGAATGGTGAAAATTTGAGACACGCGTCCTCCTTTTACTGGAACACTATAAAGCTCGGGTTGAGATCCCGTTGGGTATTGTCTGTGGTTTACAGCATCTTGTCGTGTAGTTCCAAAGAGCACTTCCTTGTTATTTGCAGAGAAAGAAAAGGGAGATTCATTCGCCGAATGAAACGTAAGACGTGTTGCATTACCACCTTTGGCCGACATTGCAAACACATCAAAATTTCCGTATCTGTTCGATGCAAAAGCGATTTGAGAACCATCTTTGCTCCAAACGGCCATGTAATCATGTGCTTTGTGAAAAGTTAATTGTACTGCATCTCCGCCCGAAGATGCAACCTTATAAAGATCTCCTTTGTAGGTAAAGACAATCTGAGAACCATCGGGTGAAATAGAAGAATAGCGCATCCATTTGGGGGTTTGTTGCCCTTGTATGGAGGCATAACTAAATAGCATTAAGAGTATGAATTGTTTCATTTTTTTAATTTTTGTCTAAACTACTAATTTCACACTTAAACTAATTTGTTAAAAATCTAAAATAATTGTTAAAATAGGGTTTTTTGAATCGCAATTTTTGTTACCTTCATTTTTATAAAAAGACCGAAAAAATCGCATGAAAACGTTGGCATTTAAAAACACGAATGAATTTGCAAAAATGAAGGGGGCATCGCTTCCGAATTCTGATTGGATTCGTATTTCACAAGAAATGATTACTAGTTTTGCCAATGCAACACTAGACAAACAATGGATTCATGTAAACCCAGAGAGGGCGAAACTAGAATCTCCTTACAAGTGCACCATTGCCCATGGATTTATGTCAGTAGCACTACTTTCTAAGTTTTTAGAAGATCTCATTCATATCGAAAGTATAAAAATGGGTTTAAATTACGGCCTGAATTATGTGCGTTTTATGCAACCTGTTTTAGTTAATAGTGAATTGCAGTTGCAAAGTGCAGTATCAAATATAGAGGATCACGAGAAAGGGGTTAAAGTAACATTTTCTTGCACTGTGGTCATTAAAGATCAAGAAAAACCAGCCTGTGTTGCGGAGTTTTTAGCGCTCTTTATTGAATAGAATTTAACGCTATTTAGGTTGTTGTAATGATCGTTATTTTATGAAAACATTTTTTTATGAGATGAGTGTTTTTTGTGTTAGTTTCGTTCTATCTATTTCAATTCCCTTATGCTATGAATTTAAAAAGCCAACTTCCATTAGTAGCTATTTTATGTTGTACTATTTTTGTCTTTTTCCCTGCTTTACAAGGAGCGTATCTATTGGGTTGGGATGATGATCAGCAAATTCTAAATAATCAAGATGTACTAAACCTATCTTGGGACCGTATTCAAAATTACTTTAGTACATTTTATGTGAGGTCATATCAACCATTGGCTTCATTGAGCTTTGGAATAGAATATGCCTTATTTGGAGAGAATGCTTTTGTGCATCATCTCACAAATCTATGTTTGCATCTGGCAAACATTTGTTTGGTATTTTATTTTGTAACTAAATTTTTACCAATTCGTGCATGGTTGCATTATGTCATAGTTTTGCTCTTTGCTATACATCCAATGCAGGCAGAGTTATTAGGATGGATATCTACTCGGAGTACCTTGCTTTGCTCGCTGTTTTTTTTATTGTCTATACTGAGTTATGTGAAGTATTTGCAGGTGAAAAAAAATAAAATAGGATGGTACAGTCTTGCATTTTTATGGTTTGTATGCTCTTTATGCAGTAAAACGTCAGCAATTGTTTTACCATTTGTGTTGATTGCATTAGATCTCAATAAAAATTTTAAAATGACCCTTCGAAATTGGGTTGACAAAACACCCTACTTTGCAGGTTCTATCGTTATTGGAATTGTAAGTGTGTATTCAAGAGAAGTAGTTAATAGCACAGGAGATTTCTCAAGGTATTATACGTTTTATGAGAAAATTAGTATTTTTTGTCATGCACTATATTTGTATATCGAAAAGGGTTTTCTCGCTTCCAATCTTATTGTTTTTTATGCATTTCCGCTGAAGTTGCAATCGAGTAGCATACCAACATCATTTTTATTATCTCCAATTTGGATTCTAATAGCAATTGTATTCAGTGTATATATGTACAAAAGACTAGAAAATAAGAATAAGAGTTTTTTTGTCTTTGGACTCTTTTTTTTTATTCTTAATATTTTTTTAGTTTTAAATATTACACCTTTTTCAGAAACTTACTTTGCTGAACGTTATGCCTATTTGAGTTTGATAGGTCTCTTTATTTCGGTTGCTATTTTAATCAATCAGCTATTAGATAGGGTAGTACTTCTAAAAAACATAGCGATACTTTTGAGTATCGGATATGGTTTGTTTATGGTATACAAAGCCAATCAAAGAGCACATTTATGGAACAACAAGCAAACGTTATGGTCACATGTTGTTGCGTCAAAGGTGCAACATGCATATCCTTATAAGATGCTAGGTCGGTATTATGCAGATAAAGGAATGCATACCAATGCCATAGAAATTTACAATAGAGGTGTTAAAGAGAATCCATACAATGTAGATTTATATTTTTGGCGTGGTAAATCTATTGCAGAAAATGGTGATTTAGATTTTGCGAAAAAAGATTTTAATCGCGTGATTCAAACAGATTCTAAATTGGTTGGTCAAGCGTATTATGAAGGTAGCTTGATTTACCAGCAATTACAAGTTGCAGACACCGCACGGATATATTTGGATAGTGCGAGCGTATATAATGTCAAAGAAGCGATCTTTGCAAAACAAGTGCCAAATGTAAATAGGCTATCGAAGATTGCGAATAAGTATCAAAGAGAAATAGACTCCCTAAAGCTTTTAAATAAACCTAAAGAAACCCTAAAAATACTTCAAAACCTATTGTTAATTACCCCGTTCAATGTTACAACCTACCTTGAGAAAGCACAAATAGAAATGTCTATTAAACAATGGGATAGCGCTTTAGACACCTATAATCAAGGTGTTAAAATAGCTAAAAAAAATGGTACATTACGCTTAAGCAGAGCATATGCCTTGAGTATGCTTAGAAGGTATGATAAAGCTATCGATGACTATACTTTTGCTATTGATAGCTTGGACAAAAGAGAAGGCGAAGTTTTTTACTTTAGAGCCATTTCTTATTTAAATAATAAGGAAAAAGAAAAAGCTTGCAAAGATTTGAAAGTATCAAAAGAACTGGGCTTTGAAGCAGCGATGAGCCTCCATAGAAGTACTTGTAAATAAGCAGTTTTTTGAGAATCCTTATTATCGCTTTGTAATACTTAAAAAAGACATTCATTCAAGAGACACATTCAAAGGAGTCTGATAAATGCAAAATTGACTGTTCGAAAATTATAAAAAGAAGCATTTTTTTATATTTTTTTTGTCAAAAACCCTTAAAAGAACGTATTTTTGCACTTCATAACTGAATACACAAGATGGTAGAAATGATCACAGCAGAATTGGATGAGCGCAAAGCAGGTAAAGAGTTATATAGCTATCAAAAAGGCGCTATAAACAAAATATTCACGCTTTTTGAAGAAGCTCCTGAAGACTATCATTTGTTGTATCAATTGCCCACCGGAGGAGGAAAAACAGTGATATTTTCTGAAATCGTTCGACAGTATTTAAAACACCACCAAAAGAAAGTATTGGTGATGACACACAGAATAGAATTGTGTAGGCAGACGTCAAATGTTTTGACCGATTTCGGTGTAAATAATAAGGTTGTGGACAGCACAGCAAACCTTGATGACCAAAAAGACTACTCTTGTTTTGTTGCCATGGTAGAAACCCTTAACAATCGTCTTACGGATGATAAATTGGATATTTCTGATATTGGACTTGTGATTATTGATGAAGCACATTACAACTCGTTCACAAAGCTATTTAAGTTTTTTGAAAAATCATTCATATTAGGAGTGACTGCGACACCGTTAAGTTCGAATGTGAAACTACCAATGAACGATAATTATGATCAACTAATTGTTGGTGAGACTATTGAGTCTCTCATTGATCATGAATTCTTAGCCCGTGCCAATACGTTTTCATACAATGTTGGTTTGACCTCATTGGTTGTGGGTTCTAATGGAGACTATACTGTAAAATCTTCTGAAGATTTATATACAAATACACAGATGCTTGGTAAATTATTGCAAGCATACGAAGAACGTTCTAAAGGGAAGAAGACCTTGATTTTTAACAATGGAATTAATACCTCTATCCACGTATATGAAACGTTTAAAGCAGCAGGTTATCCCATTGCTCATTTAGACAATACAGCTACGAAAAAAGAACGTGCTTTTCTATTAAAATGGTTCAAAGAAACGCCAAATGCAATTCTGACTTCTGTAAGTATTTTAACCACAGGTTTTGATGAACCAACAGTAGATACCATTATCTTAAATAGAGCAACAAAGTCACTCACCTTATACTATCAAATGATTGGTCGTGGGTCACGTATACTTAAAAACAAATCCCATTTTAATGTCATTGATTTAGGAAACAACTTCCATAGATTCGGACCTTGGGGAGCGGACCTCGATTGGCAACAAATTTTTAGAGCACCGAATTTCTACCTTGAGAAATTATTGAGCGATGAAGATTTGGAAGATAGTTTTGGCTACGAAATGCCAGCAAGTCTAAGAGCGGAATTTGCAAATTCAGCAGACGTCTCTTTTGATATCAAACAAGCCTATTTAGATGCCGTTCAAAGCAGAGATACCACAAAAGTGGTATTGGAGAGATCTTTACTAAATCATGCGAAAATTTGTATTGAGAATAGTGAAGATGTATATGATGCATTGGACCTCGCCAAAAAATTAGGCGATGATATCGATTTTAGATTGCAACGTTACACAAAGTGTATCTCAAAAAGTACACACAATTTTATGGACTGGTTAAAGAATGACTATCGCACAAAATTAAGATTGCACTTGCGTGCTAATTTTGATGAAATGTTCGAAGAAATTCATGGGAGACCTGCCGAATAACATCGGAATTTCAATTCGTATCTATTTTGCGCTATTTAGCGTATCAGTTTCTCAGTTTAAAATTGTGTAAAGCGTTTTTTTTACCTGTTATCTGATGACTTTTAGTAAATAAATGGATACTAGAGATCATCGGTCGTTGTATTTTTTTTTAGAATTGAAACATTTTCAATGCAGATGCCACAAATATAAGTTGTAAGTATTTCCCAGTTAGACGTCTAATTGGATATTAAAAAAGAACAACTAAATAGAAATGCATTGATAGTTTTACAATAGATGATGTTTAAGTATCTTTGTGAGTAGAAGTTTTCACACAAAGCTAGACTCAACTTGATAGTAGGTATCTTGGCGTCTCTTGTTTGAAACAGATAGCATAAAAAGCAAGTACCTATGGAGACCTATTTCATTGCATGTAGAGATGCATTTCTTGGCGCCATGAATTGGACATGGAGGTCTGTGTGTTTTGATGTGCCTTGGTATACAAATTACTTCTGGGGACTTATCGTAATTTCGCTGTTCGTTTGGATGTTAGAAATTCTCTTTCCTTGGCGGAAAGAACAGGCCATCATCCGAAAAGATTTTTGGTTGGACCTGGTATATATGTTTTTTAATTTTTTTGTTTTTTCAATCATCATCAGTGGGTTTTATCGTGTTCTTGAGTTAGTTTTTAATGATGTTGGATTCACAATGCAAAGCATTGCAATATTCGATATTTCTTTGCTTCCGACTTGGGCAGCTTTACTCATTTTCTTTGTTCTATTAGATTTTGTGCAATGGTGTACGCACCTAATGTTGCATAGTTATGGATTCCTGTGGAAATTTCACAAAGTACATCACTCTGTAAAAGAAATGGGGTTTGCAGCACATTTACGCTACCACTGGATGGAAAATATTTTATACAAACCACTCAAAACTATCGGGGTGATGCTTCTCGGAGGTTTTGAGCCGGAGCAAGCCTATATAGTACATTTTATCGCCATCGCGATAGGGCATTTAAACCATGCCAACATCAAACTTTCATGGGGAGTTTTTAAATACATCATCAATAGCCCGGTGATGCATTTGTACCATCATGCAAAAACATTTCCAAAAGAAAATCCTAGAGGAGTTAACTTCGGTATCAGTTTAAGCATTTGGGATTATATCTTTAAAACAAATTACATGCCTGAAGACAGTGGAAGGATTGAATTAGGATTTCCAAACGACCAAACCTTTCCGAAAAGTTTTTTGAGGCAACTATTTTACGGATTTCAAAGAAATCAGCAATAACTTTATTATTTTTAGCCTTGCTAAAAATAATACATTATGAAAAACGCCCTTTGCAGTCTCTTTTTATTGATTGTGTGCAGTATAACTGCTCAAAAAAAAGTTTTAGATCACAGCGATTTTGATCTTTGGAATACGATTAAGAACCAATCATTGTCTAATAATGGAAATTATATTTTGTATTCTCTAGAAAGAGGAGAAAAAGATCGGTTTCTAAAAATTAAAGACAGCAAGTCAAATTTAATTTTTGAGTATGATAGAGTTGCAGGAGGAACTTTTACCTCAGATTCTAAGCATGCCCTTTACACGATCAAAGCATGGAAGGATAGTGTTGTTGAAATGAAACGTAGAAAAGTGAAAAAGCAGCATATGCCAAAAGACACTTTGGCTATTTTTGAACTTAAAACGAAATCGCTTACAAAGATACCTAACGTCAAATCATATACAATGCCCGAAAAATGGTCGGGGTATATCGCCTATATCTTGCACGAGACGAAAAAGAAAGCTTCTAAAAAGAATAAGGCAAAAAAGGATAGTCTCGAAAAGAAAGTGACAAAAAAGATCAAAAAGGTGAATGCGAAAAATGGCTATCACTTAGTCATTAGAGATCTAATATCGAAGAAAGAGGACACCATTCGCTTTGTAAAAGACTATGCTTTTGCGAAAGAGGGCAAAGTTTTGACATACATTACTTCTGGTGCTACAAAAGAAGATGAAAGCGGGGTTTTTGTGATGGATTTAAATACAAAGACCACAACAAAGGTTTTTGCAGCAGTGAATACTGCTAACTATCATAAATTGACATTCAATGACCAAGGAACACAATTAGGGTTCATAGTAGATACCGATAGTACGAAAGTTCAAGTAAGACCAAATGAGTTGTACCTATGGCAAAAAGGTGCTCAAAAAGCGACACGCGTTTTAGATGGGTCAACAGCACCAAAAGGCTATCTTGTTTCTTCAAATGGTTCCATTCGCTTTTCTAAAGACAATTCTAAAATGTATTTTGGTTTGGCAACAAAACCAATTGTTAAAGACACGACACGCTTAAAAGAGGAAATTGTGAATGTCGAAGTTTGGGCATATGATTCTCCAAGGTTGTATACCGTTCAGGAGTTACAAGTAAAAAATGATCAAAAAAAATCATATGATGCGATGTTATATACAGCAACAAATAAGCTCGTGCAACTGGCCAATACTAGGTATCCATTCGCGATGACAGGAAATGAAGGGAATGCTGAAAACGTTTTAGTTTCCAATCCAACCCCATACCAATTAGAAAGCCAATGGACGGCTGTTAGAGCAAGTGACTATGCTATTGTAAATGCTACGACAGGCGCTCTTAAAAAGATAATGACGAAAGTAGATGGTAGACTTCGCTTAAGTCCGAAGGGAAAGTATGCGTATGGATATTCTGCTGTTGATAGTACGTGGTTTGCTTATGATATTGCATTGGATAAAAGAGTGAATTTAACAAAGGGAAAACTATTTTACAATGAATTGAATGATACGCCCAACCATCCAAGGTCTTATGGTGCTGCAGGTTGGACACAAAATGACGCTTCTTTATTGATCTACGATCGATATGATGTGTATGAATTTAATCCTAAAACAGGGAATCATACGCGCTTAACAAATGGGAGACCAAATAGAACAGCTTACCGCTATATCAAATTAGATGCTGAGGAGCGTGCACTTGATCCCAAGCAGACATGGCTTTTTAACACGTTTAACGAAACCTCCAAAAATAGCGGATACTACAGTTATAGCTATAAAAATAAAAGAGGAAAGCAATTGTTAGACGGTCCGTATGCATACTCAAGACCTATTAAAGCGAAGGATGCCAACAAACTGCTGTATACCAGACAGTCATTTAAAGAGTTTCCAAACCTTCGTATCTCTGATAAAACATTTCGCAAGGAACGTGTAATTAGTGATGCAAATCCACAACAGAAGGATTATAATTGGGGAAGCATAGAACTTTATAACTTTACTTCATTGGAGGGAAAAGCATTGACGGGGCTGCTTGTAAAACCTGAAAATTTTGATCCAACCAAGAAGTATCCCATGCTTGTGAATTTCTACGAACGAAGTTCAGATAGATTGCATAGGCATAGAGCTCCTTCTCCTGGAAGGTCTAGTATCAATTACAGTTTTTATACAAGTAGAGGCTATGTAATTTTCAATCCAGATATTGTGTATAGAGATGGATACCCTGGAGAAAGCGCCTACAATGCAGTAATTCCGGGCGTTACCTCACTTATTGAGAAAGGATTTATTTTAAAAGATAAAATCGGTGCACAAGGGCATAGTTGGGGAGGTTATCAAGTAGCACACTTGGCAACAAAAACAGGTATTTTTGCAGCTATAGAATCTGGAGCGCCTGTTGTAAACATGATCAGTGCTTATGGAGGTATTCGATGGTGGACAGGGTTAAGTAGACAATTTCAATACGAACATACACAAAGTAGAATAGGAGGTACTCCTTGGCAATATCCAATGCGATACATAGAAAACTCGCCTATTTTTAATATCGATAAAATACAAACGCCTATCTTAATTATGCACAATGATGCAGATGGACATGTGCCTTGGTATCAAGGAATAGAGTTTTTTACAGCATTAAGACGTTTGGGGAAAACTTCTTGGTTTTTGAACTATAACGAAGAACCGCATTGGCCATTAAAAATGCAAAACAGAAAGGATTTTAATATTCGAATGGCACAATTTTTTGATTACTATTTAAAAGATGCTCCAAAACCAAGATGGATGCAACGTGGTGTACCCGCAATTGAGAAAGGGATTCATCAAGGCTATGAATTGCAGCAAGGCAAAAAATAAAAAAGTACTTTTATCAAATAAAAAACTCCCGAATTCGGGAGTTTTTTTATGGTAGCATTGCAGTAGGATAATAGATGATCGGAAAAGAAATTTGGAAATACATTTTGGCGATATACCATAACCTTTTCTTGATAGTATAATTCGTAGTGCTACTTTATTTGTACATTTGAAATTTAAATATATCTACATTGAAAAGAGTCGTACAGTGCCCGGTAAAACCATTGCAGCTATTTACATTTATCGTATTTTTTGTAACCTCTGTATATGCTCAAACCATAGAGGATATTTCATTTGGAACCGACGAAAGTTTCGAGGTAGTTACATGGAATATTGAACGTTTCCCGAAAAATGGTCAAACCTCTATTGATTATGTAGCACGTATCATAAAGGCAATAGATGCTGATGTATATGCGATACAAGAAGTCAATAATATCAATGATTTTAATGATTTGGTGAATTCTCTTGATGATTATGAGGGGTATTTAGATTCTGATAAATTTAGAGGCTTGGCCTATATTTATAGAAAAAGTACCATTGATGTGAATAGTGTCTATGAAATTTATAATTCATCGAGTTACTCTAGACCTTTTCCAAGATACCCAATGGTATTAGACTTTGACTATAAAGGAGAGCGAATGATCATCATTAACAATCACTTCAAATGCTGTGGAGATGGTACTTTTGAAGATAGGGACGATTGGGATGAAGAGACAAGAAGAAATGAGGCAAGTACGCTTTTAAAAGAATACATAGATGCTAATTTCACTGATTTGAATGTGATGTTGGTTGGTGATTTAAATGATGTTTTAACTGATCAGGATATAGACAATGTATTTAAAGTATATCTTGATGATCCCGATAACTATAAGTTTGCCGACATCGAAATTGCTAATGGAGCATCATCTGCTTGGTCTTTTCCTACTTGGCCATCACATTTAGACCATATCCTGATCACCAATGAACTTTTTGATGAATATAAGCAAGAAGATACTGTAGTTGAAGTACTGAAGCTAGAGGAATATATTTCAGGTGGATGGGGCGCTTACGATAGCAATATTACAGATCATAGACCGGTTGCATTGAAATTTAAAATAAATGAGACCTTATATGTTGAAGAACAAAGGTTGGAAAGCATGCGTTTTGTGAATTATCCAAATCCGTTTACTACAAGTACTACTTTTTCGTTTCCTACAGCCAATGAAAAAGGTACACTGGGAATATATACGCTAACAGGTCAGTTGGTTTCTTCTACTACTATTGCAAAAGGACAGCGTTTAGTTACTATTCAAACGAAGGAACTTCCGGCTGGAATCTACATGGCTAAAATTGCATTCAACAAGAAACAAAGTGCCACATTAAAACTGATTGTAACCGATTAAAAAAGCAATAATTATTCAAAGGAATTGCGTCTCTTTGATGCAGAGAAATTTAAAGTTTTATAGATTGTTTATTAATCTAAAGTAAATTGTATCTTTGTAGCATAGAAACCGCTAAAATATATTTATAGTACCTATGGCAAAATCTCAGCAAACATACAATAAAAGTGAAAAGGAAAAGAAACGTTTAAAAAAACGTGAAGAAAAGAGGAAGAAAATGGAAGCCCGTAAGTTAGACGCTAAAGAGAACGGGAAGAAAGGTATTGAGTTTGCATATGTAGATCATAATGGTAATTTAACAGATACTCCGCCAGATCCAACGTTGAAAGTGGAAGTAGATATTGAAGACATTATATTAGGTATTCCTAAAAAAGAAGAAGGAGAAGCAGAAGACCCAGTTAGAAAAGGGAAAGTATCTTTCTTTGACACCTCTAAAGGTTTTGGTTTTATTATCGATTCGGATAATCAGGAAAAATACTTTACACACGTGAGTGGTATCATTGATCAGATTGCTGAAAATGACAAAGTTACTTTTGAGTTAGAAAAAGGAATGAAAGGAATGAACGCTGTAAAAGTTACCTTACAAAAGTAAGCGCTTCAACAAAAATATATTAAGAAAGTCAGCAATTAGAATTTTGATTCGATTGCTGACTTTTTTAGGTTAAAACAAGTGTATTTATACCATGGCAAATCATATAAAAGGACAAGAAGAAATATTGCATAAGTTGCAAATTCAGCAACTCAATGAGATGCAAGAAGAGGCAATTACTACAATAGACCGTGTGAGTAACACCATCTTATTGTCTCCAACTGGGACCGGGAAAACGGTGGCATTTGTATTGCCTTTGCTCAAATTGTTAGATCCTGAAATACCTCAGGTACAAGCTTTAATTTTAGTTCCTTCTCGTGAGCTCGCCATCCAAATTGAGCAAGTAATCCGAACCATGGGGTCTGGTTATAAAGTCAATGCAGTGTATGGAGGCAGACCCATGTCTAAAGATAAAATTGAATTGAAACATACCCCTGCTATTTTAATTGGAACTCCCGGGAGAATAGCAGACCATTTTAGCAATGATCGTTTTTCAAAACAGTACATTAAAACCCTAATTTTAGATGAATTTGATAAATCTCTTGAAGTAGGATTTGAATACGAAATGCGGGGTATTATCAATCAATTACCTGCAATTAATAAGCGCATTCTAACCTCTGCAACTGAGGGTGTTGAAATTCCAAGTTTTGTTCGATTAGACCAGCCAGAGATCATTAATTATTTAGGGACAAAGACCTCTAAATTAACCCTAAAAACAGTGGTATCTCCAGCGAAGAACAAGCTAAAAACCTTAGTACAGCTGCTCAATCATATTGGAAATCAACAAGGTATTGTATTTTGTAATTTAAAAGATAGCATACAAGAGGTAAGTGCGTTTTTAGAGCGCAATAACATCAGTCATGGTTGTTTCAATGGAGGAATGGAGCAAAAAGATAGAGAACGTGCTTTGATTAAATTTAGAAATGGAACGAATCAGCT